>JAAZIZ010000114.1 GCA_012800565.1 Lentisphaerota bacterium | reverse complement strand
TACGCCGATTCGTCCTCGCCATCGCTGATAAAACAAGCCGGCAAGTCTCCAGCATTGGCAAAAAGTCCAGAAGATTCCGGCAGATAAATATCATCTTCATTCATCAGAGCCGCGACTACGAGGTTCAGGGTGGATTCCGCCAGCAGCCGGGCTTTGGTCTGATCGGCATTGACTTTGGCAATCTGCCGGTTCAAACGGGCAGAAAAGGCGAAGGCCATGGCTACAATCAACGCCAATGACAGGATGCCCAGCGTGAGCAGCAATGCAGAACCGCGTTCGTCAGGAGTGGGAGTTTTCATAATCAGTGGACAGGGGACAGGGGGTAACGGCTCTGCCGGGGATGTCAGCGCAGAAAAACGATTTTGCAGAACTTCCGTTCTGTTTCGGCTTTCTTAAGCTCTGCCACCTCATCCCCGGCACCGGCTTCTTTCACCACTTGGACCGCCCTGGCATCATGGAGGGTCAGGGTTATCTTGATTACCTTAGGGAAGCCATTTCCTTCAGTTTCTTCGCTTTCTTCAGTCAGGTCAGTACCCGGCGGGCTCTCAATGCTGATGTCGCTGACTCCGGTTGCCAGCACACAACCCTTATCTGAATCCGCTTGCAAAGCACTCAAGGCAGTTACAATGTCGGTTGCGTTCTCTCCGGCGGGATCAAGACCATAAAAGAAATGCGCAGGCCGCCCTTCTATTTCCTCATCCCAGACATAGCGCATCAGCACACCGTCATTCCAAGTGTACATAACCAGATAGGTCCCGACATCACCGCCGGTTGTTGAATCCTGGGTGAAGAAGAAAAATTTGTCATTGCCGATCCCCAGCAGCATTGCGTGTCCCGGGTTGTCTGCTTCATTGCTGAACAAGCCGGCCTGCAGGTCTTTCTCCAGCAGCTGCAAAGAAATCTGCGCCTGGGCAAAGATATCTGCGGTTTTTTCCGCTGCGGTCCAGACTTTCTGGGTGCTGTTGATAAACTGGAACAGGAATCCCAGCAAAATCAGCAGCACCGCGATTGCGAGCAGCAGTTCCAGCAGGGTGAAATGCACCACCCTGGGCTGGCCTGCCGGCCGCCTCAAGTCCGGTACCTGGTGTCTGGAGCTGAAAGCATTCACTCTGATGCCTTGTAGTTGGGGTTGAACACAGTCAGACAATACAACGACTTCTGACGCGCATCGTAAGGCAGTTCCGCCGGCCAGCTGACCTCGACATTCAGACGCGCACCTGTTCCGTATGGAATAGGGTTCGAATTCACTGAAATTTGTTCTTTCCAAACTGCCAGAATGGCGCGGAAGTCGATTTTTTCTGGAAAACTTTCATCACCCAGTGGAATACTTTCGTCATTGCGATGACTGATGATCAAATAAATCTGCTGATTCTCTTTGCCCTGATAGACATTATCAGCAATCGTTCCACCCCAAATATCAGGGTTGTTAAGATCGGCAATGGTAAATTCCAAATCCTGTTCTTCCGGTTTACCTCCTGTTATTGGTGCATCCCCGCTTTCGCCTATTGTGTCATTCCAGTCTTGCGCAGACAAAGTCGCGCTGTATTCCAGGAAATGCAGCAATTGTTCGCCGGCACTGGCGGCATAAGTCTCCAGGGCAGCGTCGCGGGTGGCATTTGCTCCGACCGGGATCAGCGCCATGATGCTGCAGATGCCGATCGCGCAGACCCCGAGCGCGAGAATCAGCTCGACCATAGTGAAAGGAATTATTTTACGCATGGAAATTTACGGCAGTGGCCGGCTCTGCGTCCGGCTGATGAAAATGCGCCCGGCGTTTAATTGAGCACACGCACCTTACCGGTCGTGGGACTGACTTCCAGCACCCGGAGATTATGCTTGTTGACACCTTGGAAGATGAATTCATCCGCATCAGGAGCAGCCACCGGCAGTTCTGAATCCGGTATGGTGTTGACTCCCTCCAGAACGGTCACAAAAGTCTTGCCGACACAGCGGCCATCAGGCTTGAAAATGACCGCCCGCAAAGTCTGGTCTTCTCCGCTTTCACCACCTGCTTCTTCTTCGCTTTCGCTGCCTGCTATTGTTACGAGGGTAGAATTATCGTTATCGTTGCCGATAATCCAATCATCGTCAGCCGATATTTCATTGTCTCCGTCTGCTTCGGCAATGATGGCTCCGAGCGGCAGGAAAGTCCACTGTGTACCGGGATACCATTCGCTGAATACATAGTCTTCGCCGTCTTTAGTCACAATGGCGGCCCGGAAGCTCTGGTAGCGGTAGATGGGAACATCCGCAGGAGGCTCCGAGTCTGATTCGGGCCTGAATTCTCTGCCGGGCATAATTACCGCGATGTACTGGCGGCGGGCGACAGCTTCAGCTCTGGCCAGACGCAATTGCGAAGCGATCATACTGGCAGCAGTATCCACCGCATTGCTGTGGGTGAGCTTCAGAAAAGCTGGCAGGGTGACTGCCAGCAGTATCCCGATAATGCCCAGCACGAATACCATTTCCAGCAGCGTGAAAGCTCTTCGTGCGCTAGCGTTGGCGGTGCGTAGTTTCATCAGACGACTGTAAGAACTTAGGGAAAAACCGGCAGGGAAAAGAGGTTCATGGCCAATATCTGATGACGGATATGGTTTGACCGATATATCCCAGATTGAAATGCGACAGAGGCAGCGCTACCGCGCCTGAAAACCCGGCTGCGCCACCATATAAATAACGCCGACTGGCACGCGCAGATTGGTCACAGAACGGAAAACCTCCCGTCGGTCGCGCGGCAGGGAGACAAAATCAATATATCCCTGCGGGGGGAGAATACAAGGGCGGAATTATGCCCGCCACTGATGAAGTTGCCTGATTTTTTTCCGCTGCTGGTTGCATAAATGTATTACCGGCATTACAGTACAACTGGTAATAGTTTGCCGGTATGCGGGAGCTGCCGTGCAGATGCTGCAACCCGCAAATATGGATATGTTTTGCTGCTATGGAGGAATGGAACATGAAACTGTTAGAAACGACACAAAGGCCGCAGAACAGACACTTCACCCTGATTGAGCTGCTGGTGGTGATTGCCATCATTGCAGTACTGGCCTCATTGCTGCTGCCGGCGCTGAACAAGGCCCGGGCCAAAGCACAATGCATCGCCTGCCTGAACAACATGCGCCAGCTCAGTATCACCGGGCTGACCTACATTTCCGATCACGATGACAGCCTTATCCCTTGGTTCCGCTGGACCGGATACCCGACCAACGATACCAAAAAAACTTTCCCCAGGGTGCTGCTGCCGATGCTGGGACACCCAGTCGACGCCGATCCGGCCAAGGTAAAATTTTTGCTCTGCCCAAGTGCGAATACCACTTCGCTATGCTACGGTGGCTACAATACCTACCTGGGCAGCAGCAATCCCACCCGGAAAGTCACTTCCATCAAGAAGCCGGCGAGCATCGTGTTTTTCTGTGAGCATCTGCCGAATTTTCACGGCACTTACGGAGGCGACCTGACTAATACCTACAACTATAAAATCCGTCACTCGGGAACTGCTAATTACTGCTTCCTGGATGGACATGTGGAAAACCTGCGGCCGGAGCAGATACTGTGGGTCTCCGGAGGCGGCAACAAGACATATTATAATTGGTACGCACCCTGAGCTGAAGATGTCCGCCGGAAACAGATGCTTCCGGCGGGTTATGGAAGCGATATTCCTCAGGGCTCCAGACGAGTCAGCACGATATTGTCGACGTAGGCCTGCAGACCGGTTTTACCTTCACCGACGATGATATAAAGAGTGATTTCGTCCAGGTCATCCGGAACTGAAAATTCCTTCTCGGCTTCTTTCCAGAAATCGCCTGCCGGTGGGACCGTGACATTGACCAAGGTCTTGTCCCCTCCGACGATTCGCAGACGGACATTGGCTACCCCGGCATCCATCCGGGCATCAAAGCTGATGCGGTATTTGCCGGGCTTGACCGGAACTGCAGGTTTGCATATCCCGATACCTTCGTCAGCTGCTGCCGCCAGCTGAATGCTGTACTTGTCAAACGAGGCGGTCTTATTGGTGATAGCGAGAAACCGCTCGCGCTTGCTCCATCCGTCCATGGCTGGCAAGTCAAACGAATCACGGAACAGCTGCGGGCTGCCGGCACTGCCCTGGCTGGCTGCTTGGGCCTGATCAGCATAACGGCTGGTCAACAGCCAGAAAGCACGCTCGGTGCGGTTGTAAAGCGTCTCCCAGTCCATCTGCAGTTGCCCGGCATGGGCCAGGCGGAAAGCCAGCAGCTTTTCCGCACTTTCTTCCAGTTGGCTGGGGCCGCCCTCCTGCTGTTTGCGCCCTTGGGTGATGAAATCAAGCATCAGCGCGGCCTGTTGCTGCAACAGCAACAGGCGTTGCAGGCGCTGCCGATATGGCTCTCTGCTCTCAGCCGCCAGTGCGCTGGCGAGCAGCTGTTCGCCCTCGGCCATGGCAGCCGGGCTGTAGTACTTGTCGGCTTCGCGGATGATTCTGGCTGCTAAGAGGCTGTCATCAAGCAAGTCCTGCTGCTCCTGACGCAAGGCGGCGGTGGCGTCATCCAGGCGCCGTTTGGCATCGCGACGCTGAAAAGCGAAGAATTCTCTGACCTTGGCTGCGCCCTGGCCATAATAGCTCAGGTACTCGTCTTCAATCTGTTCAAAAGTCAATTCCGGGAAAGCGATCATCCGGGCAACCACGAAATGCTCGAACTCCTGGACCGGATTGCCGGGGGCGCCATCGTAGTCGGTCCCGAACAGAGAAAAGTTTTTGGCGACCTGAAATTTATCGAATATGATGCGCTCGCAGCCGCGGAAGAATCCGCCATTGTAGCAGAGGTCATTCGGGCGCAAAAAGATGTGTTTTACCCCGGCCTCTTTCCAGGCACTGAATAGCTTCTGGTTGTCATCGCCGAGGGTGGGAACAATACCGAAGAGGAGGTTGTCCGGATATTCGACTTTCTCGCGCCGCGGAGGATGACGATAATAGCTGTAGATATAGGTGGTGACCATCACATCCGGCCGCTTGGCCCGCGCCAGACCAGCTACGCGATTCCAGAAAAACAGATACCGGTCGGTGAGGTGATCATAAAAATTCTCGTTTTCGGTGCGGGTATCGAGTTTCAGGCATTCCGGGCAGAAAAAGAATCCAGGGGTGCCGTCATTGGGACAGATATTCAGATATTGCGGTTTATTTTTGGCCTCCCATTCCTGAATCACCTGGTCCGCGACCGCCGGATTCGAGACACAGAGCTTGATCCGGTCTCTGAGAAAGGCCTGGATGGTGCGCTTTCCGTATGGGTTCATGCCGAAGTACTCGGGATGCTGCTCGCTGTAGGTGTCCCACCAGTGCCGGAACGCATGGCCATAACGAATCTTGGTGCGAATCCCGTGGTGCATGCGCTGCAGCCAGCGAACATTCTCTTCCTTCAAGGCAGTGAAGACTTCCGGACTGCGGCGCAATTCCGGGGGCAGGAAATCGCTGGCCGCCTGGTTGAAACGGCCAGAGCCGGCCCGCTGTGCGACCTGCTCGAAAGGCAGAGTCCAGGTAAAATCCTTATGCGCCGGCAGAGTGCATTCAGTCATGGGGGTGAACTGTATTCCGTCAGAGCCGGGCTTGATCCAGCGCACCCCCAGCTCCCGCTCCAGAAAAAAGTCCACTGCATTGAAATAGCCGTTGAACTGTGCCGGTTTGCAGAACCCCCACAAGTATACTTTGTCATCACGGATACTGTAGCGGGCCTCGGTTTTCGCCAGCGGCACCTGCTGCGGCGCGGCACCCAGCACAAACTGAAAACGGCCGGCAGTGCCTTTTTGCACTACCGGCACTGTACAGCCAGAAAGCAATTGCAAGTGCCAGGACAATTCCTGGACCGCCTCGGAGACCAGTTCAGGATAACGGGACTTCAGCACCACAATCTCGCTGTTGGCAAAATCAAGCACCGCACCAGACAAGCCGCTGAGCAGACCAAAAAAGACGATTAAACTGAGAATCTGTTTCCGGCTGGACATTTTTATTGCTCCTGGATACAATTTGGTTAAATTGATGATAAAATGATGCTTGAACCGCAAAGACGCCAAGGACGCCAGGAAAGAATCAGAAAAATGAGAGAGGCAGAATACTGAAAAGACTAAAACAAAGCACCTCAAACGAAGTGCTTCAGTTGCAAAATTTAACTGGTGAAGCATAAAAATCAAACCAGGTGGAAAGCACTGCCGGTAATCCAGCCGGATTTTGCCGTTTCCCGCCAAGACCAGCAAGAAAAAGCAGCAAATTTCTGTTTTGTCTGGTTTTGGCTGGTAAAAGTAATTTGACCTCGTATATTATTGCCTTGTACTAAAATTGGATAATTTTTTCACTTTTTGGGAGATTACGCGATGTCTCGGGAGCAAATATTGGAGCATATCGTTGCTTATGCCCGTTCGCATGGTCAATATGACATCTCTTTATTGCGTGATGGTTTTGAGTTGATGCATTTGCATCGGATGATTGAGCAGCTGTCGGAGGAGAATTTAGCGGATCGCGGCATCAATTTGCGTCTGGTTGAGATTTTGGAGTGCCTGTATCACCATCCTGCTGGTGTAATGACCCCTGCGGATTTGTCGGATGAGGTTAACTTATCGCGTTCGGCGATGACTTCGGCCTTGGACTCTCTGGAGAAGCTGGGATATGCGCAGCGTCGTCCGCATCCGTGTGACCGCCGCATGTTTGAGGTCTCGCTGACAGATACTGGCCGCAGTTTCACTGCTGAGCTGCTGCCGGATCGCTATGCGAAATTCATCCGGATCATGAAAGAGACTGGTGAAGAGGAACTGGCACTGCTGTTGCGGACATATCGCAAGATTTTCAAGGTTTTGCAAACGGAATTGGCCAAATAACGTGTATTCAGGCAAAGATAAATGAGAATAGAATCAGATAACAAGTTTGGTATAGGAAAGACGACGATGGAATCTGCTGTACGGGAGTCAATGGCACAGTATTGTGCTGGCGGTTTAAGGATACCGGTTCAGAGGGGGCGCATTTGCGCCGGGGTGGCGCTGGCACTGCTGCTTTTAGGCTGCGGCAAGAAGCCGGCGCCGGCACCGGCGGGTGCGCCGGTGAGTTCAGTCACTGTCAAAACAGAGCCGATTCAGCTGTTTGCAGAGCTTCCCGGGCGGGTGGCACCATATCTGATTGCCGAGATTCGTCC
>JAAZIZ010000113.1 GCA_012800565.1 Lentisphaerota bacterium | reverse complement strand
TGGGGCTTGCGTTGCCTTGCCAGTCCCCGTCGCAACCTCAATCCTGCAAAGCAACATAAACAGGGCGTAAGGGCATTTGGAGCGCGGCAGCTTGCTGCCGCTTTCCCTGCGGAAGCTTGCTTCCGCAGCCTTGTCCCCGGAGGACTTTCGCCCTAGGGTTCAGGCGTTGCCCTGGGATGTCACGTCTGGCCCACCCAGGGCGGTTGCCATGGGGTTCTTATTTCCGGTTGCCAATTTTGATTGCGGCAATATATTAATTTTTATTATGTTGCCGGGCTTGTTGCGGCCATCCTTTCCGCTTCGCGCAACCGGGTTGCGCCTGTCAGTCCGGGCGAAGACCAGCTGCTCTTTAAGCATCACTCCAAGCAAGAGAATTCATCTGTCATGGTCCATTTCAGAACTGTTGTAGTCGGCATTTTAAGTGTGAACTGCCATATTGTCTGGCACCCGGAAAGCAAGGATGCATATATTATCGATCCTGGTGCCGAAGCCGGAAAGATCATCGCCGCGCTGTCCGAGCTGGGCGTGACTCCGCGGGCCATCCTGCTCACCCATGGTCATATCGACCATATCCAGGCCATCCCCGAACTGCTGTCCAAATGGCAGCTGCCGCTATGGTGCCATTCCGCCGAACAGTCGCTGTTGCTCAGTCCCGACAATGCGCTGCTGCCCTGGATGCCTGCCTGCCGGGACCTGCCCCAGCCAGTCAGCGAGCTGCCTCAGCTGCCGGGCTTCGAGTTCGAGGTGCTGCATACGCCGGGGCACACTCCCGGCGGAGTCTGCTACCACTTCCCGGGCGAAAAAACTGTCCTTACCGGCGACACGCTTTTCAAGGGCACTTATGGCCGCACCGACCTGCCCGGCGGAAACCAGAAGCAGATCATGCATTCCATCAAGAAAATACTGTTTGCATTACCGGGGGACACCGTCGTCTGCCCTGGCCACCACGCCTCCTCGACCATCAGGCAGGAAAAACACAGCGGCATCTACTGAATTCGAACCCAATCATTGTCAGGGAAAATAATAATGAAGATGGAAAAAATCATCGCCAAAGCTGGTGTCCTGGTCGAGGCTCTGCCCTATATCCAGCAGTTCAACCGCAAGGTCATTCTGGTGAAATTCGGCGGCAGCGTCATTGATGACGAGAATCTTATGCACAGCATACTGCGCGATATCGCCTTTATGGCTGCTGCGGGTATGCAGCCGGTTATCGTGCATGGCGGCGGCAAAGCCATCAACGCCGAACTGAAAACCATGTCCATTGAACCGCAGTTCATCAATGGCCTGCGCTATACCTGCGATCGGACCATCAAGGTCGTGGACCGGGTGCTGCACAAAGTCATCAATGCCAGCCTGGTGCGCTTTCTGCGCCGGGAATGCGGCACCGACGCAGTGGCGGTCTCAGGCAAAAACATCCTGCGCTGCGAACGCATCACCACTACTGACAAGGACAGCGGCAAGGAACTGGACCTGGGCTTCGTAGGCAAAGTAGTCAATGTCGATACCCCGCAACTGGACTGGATTCTCAAGCGGCGGCAGATTCCAGTCATTACACCATTGGCCTGTGACCAGAACGGACAAATCTTCAATATCAATGCCGACATGGCCGCCTGCGTCATTGCCACTCAGATGAAGGTCTGCAAGCTGGTGTTCCTCAGTGATGTTCCCGGGGTGCTGAAAAATCCTGCTGACCCGTCCACCTTGATCTCAACCATCCACTGCCGGGACATCGCCGGACTGGCCGAGCAAGGCATCATCAGCGGCGGCATGCTGCCCAAGCTGCACAGCGCCGCTGAAGCCATCGCGGCGGGAGTCGAAAAAGTCCACCTGATTGACGGGCACCTGCAACACGCCCTGCTGCTGGAAATTTTCACCGACCAGGGCATCGGCACACAAATCGTGTAACTGCCACCAGAGTGAGCCCTCCGGCCGCAGTCATAATTCATAATTCATACTTCATAATTCATAATTTTTTTCGCCGTGATGGCGTTTAGCAGTTGTTTTTTCCGTTCGGAATTTTATATTATACGGTTGACCAACTAACCACAAAGTTATGGAATCATAATGAATATCGCCGGACTGGGTCTGAAAGGCAAGAGCCTCCTGAAATTAGCAGATTTGAGTGATCAGCAGATGTTGGGCCTGATCGACCTGGCCTGTCAGCTCAAAGAGCGTAAAAAACGCGGTGAGCATTTGCGCTCACCCCTGTTGCATGGACGCAATATCTGTCTGATTTTTCAGAAATCCTCGACCCGCACCCACTGCGCCACTGTAGTGGCCGTCCTGGATGAAGGCGGCCATACCGAATACCTCGGCCAGAATGATATCCATTTCGGCAAGAAAGAGTCTGTGCCTGATACCGCCAAAGTGCTGGGACGTATGTTTGACGGCATCCTGTTCCGCGGTTTCAGTCAGCGCACCGTGGAAGACCTGGCAAAATATTCCGGCGTACCGGTCTGGAATGGCCTGACCGATGACTGGCATCCGACCCAGATTCTGGCTGATCTGCAGACCGTGCGCGAACATTTCGGTACCCTGAAAGGACTCAAGCTGGCGTTTGTCGGTGACGGACGGAACAACGTCTGCAATTCTCTGATGGTCGGTTGTGCCATGGCCGGGATGGATATGGTCAACGTCTGTCCGCCGGAATTGGCCCCTGACAATGCTGTGCTGGCCCTGGCCCGGCAAGCCGCAGCGCGCAACCATTGCACCGTCACTGTCTGCCATGATCCCGCCCAGGGAGTCCGCGGCGCCAATGTGCTGTATACCGATGTCTGGGCCTCCATGGGTGAGGAAAGCCTGTTCCAGAAGCGCCTGGAGCTGCTGCGCCCTTTCCAGGTCAATATGGATATGGTGCGCCAGACCGGCAATCTGGACTGCAACCGGGTTATTTTCCTGCATTGCCTGCCGGCTTTTCATGACCATAACACCGAGATAACCAAAGAAATCGGTGCTCTGGAGGTCAGCGATGAAGTCTTCGAGGCGCCCTTTTCCCTCGTCTTTGATGAAGCGGAAAATCGCATGCATACTATTAAAGCGATGATTGTCGCTTCGCTTACTTAGCGTTTCGGCCCTGCCCCCGCGGCAGGGTTTTTTTTTGCCATCCTGCCGTGACGGCGGGGAAAAATTCAACTATGGTGCAACAATGTTAAGACGCAAACGTTTGGATGAAATCAGCTGGGAAGACTTTCAGGAACTGAGTTTAGTAGAAAAGGCGCCCTATTTTGTGCAGACTTCCGGACGTCCCTATCATGTGTTGATCGCCCAGCAGTTCGACCGCGAGTCGCTTGATGACCTGTGCGATCTGGCGACCCGGATCAGGCGCATCGCCAAAAGCAAAATGGGGATGGATTTCCTGTCCCTGATCCTGAAGCATAAACGGGCGATGCTGGATTTCAGTCAGCCCAGCAGCCGGACTTTTCTGTCTTTCTACGCCGCCTGCCAGATTCTCGGCATCCGGCCTGCCGAAGTCCGGGACACCAATACCTCCAGCGAACTCAAAGGCGAGTCCCGCGAAGACTCCGTGCGGATTTTCAGTTCATATTTCGATATGATCATCATGCGCACTCCGCAGCAGGGCTTTGTCGACAAGGTAGCCTGGATGCTGTCCAATACTGAACGACCGGTGCCTATCATCAATGCCGGTTCCGGCAAGGACCAGCACCCCACCCAGGCGCTGCTGGATATCTATACTCTGCAACGCAGCTTCGAACGCAATGGCGGCATTGAGAACAAACATATCGTCTTCTGCGGCGATTTGGCCCGTGGCAGAACAGTCCGCTCGTTGTCACGGCTGCTTTGCTACTACCCTGGAGTAAGCATGACTTTCGCCGCCCCGGACTCGCTCCAGATCGGCAGCGATATCCTGGAACAGCTTGATTCACTTAACGTGCCGTATCAGATTACCAACGATTTCAAGAGCACCATCCCCGAGGCCGATGCAATCTATATGACCAGAATCCAGGACGAATGGGA
>JAAZIZ010000112.1 GCA_012800565.1 Lentisphaerota bacterium | reverse complement strand
TGCCAGCCAGTTCCAGGCCAATCCGGTACACGCCGCCCTCCTCAACCGGAACTTTTTCCGGCCGAAGCGCGACTGTCAGCAGGGTTCCGCTGCGGTACAGCAGCAGCGTGAGCTCCTCTCCGGCACTGTTCTTGATGGTGTCGATAAACATCCGCACATCGACGATGTCCTGTCCATTCACGCTGACCAGGCGGTCACCGTGCTGCAGGCCGGCCCGGGCGGCAGGCGAATCTGGCGCGGTCCGCTTGGCCATCACATTGAAAGCCAGTCCCAGGGCGGCGGCGGTGGGCAGTTCGCCGGGCGGCAACTGCAAATCAGTCAGGACTTTCTCCTGGCCTTTGCGGTTCACGGTCAAGCTCAAACTGCTTCCGGACAGCTCCACCAGGCTGCGGGTGAAATCCGCGGCAGTGGCGACATTGCGGTCATTGACTGCCAGCAGCTGGTCTCCGGCCTGCAGGCCTTTTCGGGCCGCAGCGGAATCCGGCAGCACTGCCCCGACAACCACGGGATTGCTGGCGGTAAAGAAGGGTACGCCCAGGTCTTCCATCATCGGATTGGGTGCGGGCGGATAAGTGATGTCGCGCTGCTGACCGTCATTGTCGATAACTCTCAGGGTAACATTCTGGCCTTTCTTGTAAACATATTCCATGTTCACTTCTTCGACACCCTTGGTAAATGGACGGTCATTGACAGCGATAATACGGAAACCAGGCCGCAACCCGGCGGTCCATTCCGGATTCACCACCGGTTCATAAGACAGCTCGACTTCCTGCTCCTTCTGCTTCACTTTCAGGAGCAGAGTGCCACTGTCCGCCGGCAGATTTTCACTGATTACATCCCAGGTATCCGGGTTGGCCACTTCCTGGCCATTGACTGCCAGTACCAGATCGGTCATCTTCAGGCCATCCTTGTACAAGGGCAGGATTTGCGGCACTTTGGTAATCAGGCAAGACTGAGCTGGAGCCGGTTCCCAGACCCCGACCGCCCACATAATGCCGGCCAGCAAAAAACCGAACAGCAGATTGAAGAGCGGCCCGGCCAGCGCCGCCACAATCCGGTCCATCGGCGAACACGGAGGAAGTTTTTCACCCTTGAGAGTCTCAGGTTCAGCGCTCGGTTCAAGCTGCGGCAGCATCACATAGCCGCCGAAAGGCAGCCAGCTGACCACATACTCAACACCGCGAATCGTAGTCCCCCAAATCTTTTTCCCGAAACCGATGGAGAACTTATCGACATGCAGCCCCCGCCACAACCCGGCCAAAAGGTGACCGAACTCATGAATGAAAATACAGAAGCCGAAAAAAAATACTATAAATAAAATTTTCCAGGCCATATTCAGGCCAAAAATCAGGGTGCTCACTGGTGGAGTCTCCGCATTTCTTGTCTCTGCCGGCCTACCCGGCTGCTAATTCAGTAAATTTTAATAATATAACCGTTGCTGGAACAAAAACCAACAGCGCTGCCCTGGAGCACCGCCGCCGTTGTTTCCCGTAATCAGTCATTTATTGATATTCATTGCTCCGGAAGCTGCACCCAGAGTGCCTGCCGCCTTGGCCGCGAAGCATACCACCGGAAATGCCTGTTATCAATGAGTAACCGGTTACCCGCAGGTTCGCCGATAAAATGCTGTTCCGAAGTGTTCCAGGTCTTCGGCAAACAGGAGCATTCCGCCGCTGCGGAGGCGTTGGCCGGATTCCAGAATTTCAAGTACTGCCCGGCGGACACTGGTATCACGTGGCGCATCTGCAGGATTGACAGTGACCTGACCAAAGAGAAAAAATACTCCGTCTTGACCGTAAGAGGAGGCTGGAAAAAGATAACATTGTTGCATTAGTTTTGCTAAATTGGATTCCGGCAGTTTTTCCTCAAGCTGAGTATTGAATATCCAGGAATGACAAATGAAGACAGGCTTGAATTTGCCTTCATACTTTTCTGTGAAAAATTCAACTGCTTTCCGGAATGAATCAAGGCATCGTTCAGGAGTCATACCTCCACCTGCGGGGATATGCATGTCAATTAGAATATCGCCGGGCTCCAGAATTTTTTCCCATTCTTCTTTGGCATAACGGCGCACTTCCTTCAAGGCAAAACCTTTGGGGGAAACCGGATTGCCATAGTAATATCCGGCATTTTCGGAGTACTCCGAAACCCATCCTCCTTCCGCCAGCGGATCATTCTCCTGAAGCATGAATCCTGCTGAATTGTATTTGGCACCATCAGGAGCCAGCATTTGTTTTGTGCCGGTTCGGCGATTTTTCAGCACGACGCCGGCCTTAAAATCTTCCATCAGCTTGTAATTGAACCTGCCCAGCTCCACCAATCTGGCGGCCATATAGACGCGCACCCAATTCAGGGAGTTGAGCAATATGGTGGGAACACCGTTTGCCCGTCGTTTGCGGTCCAAATCTGCGCCATAGATACGGAGAGTATCTTTGATGATCGACTCCTCGTATCGTTCTTCCCGATATTTCTGACGCGCCAACTTCAAGCCGCCCAACATGACCAAGGCGGGAACAGTTTGCGCATATTTTCCGAGCGAAAATTCCGGCAGCGGCCAATTCGCAAAACTGGCATGAGAGCATCCTGTAGAAAGGGAGAGAGCCTTTAGGCGATAATACATATGCCAAACATACGCTTTGAGGTTTGGTTCCGAAAGAATTCGAGCAGCAGTTTGCCGCAGCATTTCTGCGGTCTCTTCTTCAACTTGCAACCAGTCACAAAGCTCTGTAATCGTATCTGCCTCAAGGAAGTCGATCTTTTCAGGCATATTAATAACGGAATCTCCCCACCCGATCAGACAGTCACGATATTTTTGCGCATCGATCTGCAGCTTTGCCAAAGTATGAATCCCATTAGGATTCCAACTGATTTTTGCGGCTTTTTCAGTGTTCATTATGAAGCAAAGCCTTCTTTAAGTTTGCCCTGAAACAGATAATAGACTCACACCTTATTTAAACAGATAAAATTTGCTTTTGCGGGGAAAATTAAAGCTCCTGCAACTCGTTGGGTTGCAGGAGCTTTAAGCTGGTCGGGACGGAGAGATTCGAACTCTCGACCTTTTGACCCCCAGTCAAACGCGCTAAACCAGGCTGCGCTACGTCCCGTAGAATATGTTGGCAATTCGAATACTGTAACTCCGAAAGACGTTTTTTCAAGCCTGGCAAAGAAAATCCGGTAAAAAAGGCTTGCCTGGCAGCAATGCTTCTCATCCGTCCGGTCTGAGGTCAGTTGGTCAGGGCGTGGACGATGATATTGGTGCCTAACCGGGTATAGAAGGCATGCGCGAAATCCGAGATTTCCTGGCTGCCGTAATAGCGGAACACCCGCCACTTATCGCCTGGTTCATGGGCCCAGGCGGGCAGAGAGCCTTGCTGGCAATAGATCACGTCTTTGCCGCCATCCTCGCGGACGACCTCGAAGCGGGGGCCGCTGTATGCGGCCGTAGGGAGGAGTTTTTCCAGTCCGGCAGTACCCTCGAGGATTCGGAACTGGATGGTGGTCTCCCATTGCTGCAGGGAATTTTTTCCCCATCCCATGGCGACGATGGGGGTGACCAGAACAGCGATGCGGCCCTGCAGGCGCAAGGCGGCAGCAGAGTATGTGCCATCAGGCCATTTTTCCTGCTCGGTATAGGCACGGACAGTGTCGGGCAGCAACGAAGTATCCGGCAGCCCCTGGTAGAAAGCCGTAAAGAGCGGGTCTGAACGCTTGAGGGGCTGGAAAGTCAGCCCCGGGAAAACAGCCTGGAAAGCAGTTTTGATCTCCGGTGATGCTTCCCATTCGGCATAGCTGTGGTGTTGTCCGAGCTCTGGGTGCTCGCGCAGGAATGATGCGGTGATGCCGGCGTCGATATAGATGAACCCGCCCCGGGTCAGGTATTTCCGCAGGGATTCGATTTCGGCCTCGCTGAACTGCCATTCGCCGCGGTCAGCGAAATTTGCGTAAATAAACGGGCAGTTGGCCATAGCCGGGTCGCTGAAGTCCTCAAGCATCACCGGCTCAGTCACGATATTGCAGGTGGTCTTTGCTTTGATATGCCGCAGCAATGACGGCAGGGCATTGGGATAATTGCGATACAGGGTCCGGCCGGTCGGGGCGAGTTGCCCGATGCGCTGTTCGGGTCCGGCATAGAGGGAGGCTAACTCGACTTCTTGAGCGCCGGCAGACAAAGCCAGCAAGACCAAAAGCAGAGACGGCAGGAAAAGACAGCGAGAGGTGATGCGGGGACAGAACTGCAGTGCGGTGGAAATATGGGGCATGATAGCTGAGACAGATAGCAGGAAAGGATTATTCAAGGATTATCGCTGGCGCTATCCTGATAGAGATGAAGCTGATCGGCAATGCTCGCCAACTGATGGCGCACGGCAGCGGAATTTTTGCGGCCCAGGCGCAGAAAGAGTTTCTGGGCCTCGTTCAGCTGTTCCAGCTCGGGATTCTGCCACAGGAAGATATTGGCAGTCGGGGTGCTGGTCAGCAGCGGTTCCTCCTGCGGCATGGGAGTCTGCAGGATAGTAGTGCAGGCGGAGGTCAGCAGCTCCCGGATATGTTTGTCACGGTAACCGAGTTTCTCCAGCGCTTCCTGGCAGGCGGGTTCCAGCAGCATATACAGGCGGGCGACTGCGGCAGGCGAGAATGAGCAGAAGAGGTTCACGGCTTCGCTGAAGCGCTCCTGACTGTGCTGGCTCTGGCAATAATTCTGCCCCTGTCTGTCCGCAGAAAAAGGTTGAGTGGGGGCCAGAAAGTCCAGGCTTTCGAGGGGGCGTTTGCCCAGCGCGACTGCATCCAGGGCAGCAACAAAGCGTTGTATCGGGGTGGTCTGGGCCAGGCATTTCTGCCACAAGGGCAGACTGGAAAGCGATTCGGCCAGGGCCAGGATATTCGCTTCAGCCTGCGACAGCGTCAGCGGAACAGCTTCTTCGGGTTGCACAGCAGCAGTCTCCGGCGATGCCTGGGTTGTGCTGTC
>JAAZIZ010000111.1 GCA_012800565.1 Lentisphaerota bacterium | reverse complement strand
TTTAAATAAGCCGCTGAGGAAGTCGAGATCCTCGAAATTCAAATTGGTGGCTTCGCTTATACGGAGGCCTCCGCTGTAGATGACTTCCAGGATGGCGGTATCGCGTGCGATGGCGAAAGCAGCATTGGCGGCTGCCTCGAGGCTGCGGCTTTCCGTTTGCCGGTTCCAGTATTTTGCCGGTGCATCGAGCAGGGTTCCGACTTGCTCGACGGAGAGCACCATCGGAAGTTTTCGCCCGGTTTTCAGACTGCGTACCAGATGAAAAGGGTTGTTCGAGATTATTTCCTCGCGCAGCAGAAAGCGGAAGAACGCCCGCAGGCTGCAAAGTTTACGATTGACGCTGCTGCGTTGCCGCCCGGCTGCCGACAATTGCATGACAAACTTTCTGGCCATGCGCTCATCAACCTGATCCCAGCAGAAGGCGCCGGTACTGGGAGCATAGGGCAGCTCGGGGGTCAGTTCGATGAAATGAGCCACATCCTGAAAATAGTTTTTCTGTGTATTTTCGGCATGCTGCCTTTCGTTTCTCAGATAGCTGAGAAACTTTTTCATAAGAGGGTCTTCAGCCAAGGCAGTCCGCGCAGCCGTCAAATCAATTTCAGAGTCATTATCATTCATCATTCCCGAGTGCAACGGTCGGCTTGTTGGCAGAGCAGGGCTACGATCAGGATGAACACCGCCAGTGCCAGTGCCCAGAGTTGCCAGATGGGGCGGTTGTCTGCGGAGGGGGGCAGGAACGGCATTCCAGCAGTTGTTGAGCTGCTTTGCAGCAGGCGCAGCAGATCGCCCGTTTTGACCGTATCCGGGCTTGATTCGGCGGGATTGAGATTGATTTCAAGCGGGTATTCGCCGATTCTTGCCAGGCCGGGCTGCATGGTGTCAATCGCTTTCTCCGGTAGAATTTCGCTGCCGTTCAGCCGGGTGATTTTTGGAAGCGGCTCACCGCAGGTGATTTTTTTGCGGCCATGATCAACAGGAATGAGTGCTGCGCAGAGTTCCCGCAACAGCGGCAGGAAAGATTGTGACAGGGGGAAGTCGCTCCAGGAGAGGTCGAACGCGAAGGCAAAGCTGTAAAAATGTCCTTTGCCGTGTTCTCTTTCCAGCAGAGCTGGCAGCCCGGCCAGTGTGCGCAGCAGAACTTTTTCCTGGGGGCTGGGTTGCAAGCGGGCATGTTTACGGATATTAAACAGGAAAAGGTCGCTGCTGCTTTCGGGGGGGAAGATGTTTTGCAGCGGAGAATCCGGCGCGAGCCAGCCCAGGCCAAGTGCGCTGTGCCGGGATGCTTCACCAACCATGCCGCCGAAAGCAATGTCACAGAAACCCTGTTCCTGAAGCGCACGCCAGCTCAGATTCGGAGCTGGTCCCGGGCAGTGAAAAATGCTGCCGCCGGCAAGCATGAATTCTTTCAAGCGTTGAAGGTCACTGCTGCTGAGGCGTTCAGAAGCTCCCAGCAAGAAGATCATCTGGCAGCTGTCCAGGTCGGCGGCAAACAGAGCGCCTGCTCCGAGGCGCTGCACCTGGAAAAGCCCAGGGATTCCCTCCTGCTCGGCTTCCAGCGC
>JAAZIZ010000110.1 GCA_012800565.1 Lentisphaerota bacterium | reverse complement strand
GTCTCCCAGGGTTGTCACCGGAGTGGCCGGCGATAATTTGTTTTGCCTGCTTGATATCGCAGGCAATCTGCCGGGCTAGCTCCTCCCGGGAAGAGAATTTCCGGCTCGGTCGCAGGAATTCGAGGGGCTGCACGCTGACCGTGTGGTTATAGAGATCGCCTGAGAAAGAGAACAGATGCAACTCAATGATTACCGCGCTGCTGCTTTCACTGCGGATAGTCGGCGCATCGCCAATATAAACAATACCGGGATGGGGCTCAGTCTCCGGCAGCAGCCGAGTCCAGGCGGCATAGACACCATAAGGGGGAAGCTGCTGCAGAGGATTGGCGATATTGGCCGTGGGGCAATGCAGTTTTTCTCCGGCCAGTCCCAGGCCGCGACTGACGACACCTTGCAGGCAATAGGGACGCCCCAGCATCGCTGCCGCCTCGGACAGCCGACCCGCGGCAATGGCCGCCCGAATGCGGGTGCTGCTGATCGGCGCACCGTTATGCCAGAGCGGCGGCACTATGCTGGTAGGGATGCCGTGTTCTGCGGCCAGGCGTTGCAGCAGCTCCGCATCGCCGCAATTGCCGCGCCCGAAGCGCCAGTCCGCGCCGACGCAGAATGCCGCCAAATCATAAGCAGAAAAGATATATTGCTCCAGGAATTCCTGCGGGCTCAAGGCAGCAATGCTGTGGTCGAAAGGGAAACAAATCGGCTCTTGTATTCCGGCCTGCTGCAGCAAGGAGATTTTTTCTGCGCGGGAGCAGAGCATCCTGGGGGCACTGGCCGGTGCCAATACTGATTTGGGGAACGGGTCGAAGAACAGCGCTGCACTGCGGGCGACATAGCGCCGGGCCAGGTCATGTAATGCCTGGAAGAGGCGCTGATGCCCGCGATGCACCCCGTCAAAGACTCCGAAAGCCAATACAATAGGTCCGCTTCCCGCACTCATGCGTCAATCACCAGCATATTATTTTGCAGTTCCGGCAATTCCCAGGACTTCAGTTCGCTTATGGTATGCGCATTCTCAACCCTGAATTGTCCGCTGGCCAGCCGTCGCAGTTCCTGCAAGTGGGCGCCGCAGCCCAGGTACCGCCCGAGGTCTGCCGCCAAGGTTCGGATATAAGTGCCCTTGGAGCACTGCACCACAAAGTCCACTTCCGGCAACCGGAAAGCCGTCAGGTCAAAGGTATGGATAGTCACCGGCCGCGGCTCCCGGGAGATGACTTTACCCTGCCGGGCCAGTTTGTACAGTGGCTGGCCGTGGACTTTCAAAGCCGAAACCATCGGCGGTACCTGCAGTTGCGGCCCCAGGAAGGTTTGGCTGGCCGCTCGCACTGCGTTAGCACTGATGGCGCTGATGCTGCATTCGGCGGTGACCGTGCCGGTCCGGTCCTGGCTGTCGGTCTCCACTCCGAGGCGAATGGTGCCAGAGTAGGTCTTGTCCTGTCCCAGCAACTGGTCCTGGAGTTTGGTAGCTTTTCCCAGCAGCAGCACCAGCAACCCGGTGGCGAAAGGATCGAGGGTGCCGCAATGACCGCATTTATGCAGATTAAAACGGCGGCGGACGAAATTCACTACGTCGTGGCTGGTCCAATCCGGTTCCTTATCCACCAGCAGCAGGCCGTTAAGATGGTTCTTGTCAGTTTTATTCACAGGTGCATTCTTGTGGGCTTTGCAAGGTATAGCGCCCCAGGCGACCGTTGCGGAATTCCTTCAGCAACGCTACTGCCGCGCGTTCGCAGTCAGGCAGTCCGCCGGGCAGCAGCAGCCCCCGGCGCAGAGCCAGGGCGGCCAGGAATTCTGCCGGCAAAGCCGGGCTTTCCGGTAGATCGAGTTTGACGAAAGGGTCGCTGGCTGCAGTCTCGCGCAGTTTCAGAATCAGGTACTCCGCGACCATATTGATGCCCACCACCTCGTCCTTTATATTGCCCAGGACGGTGAGCAGGAGTTCGTGGCATTTGTCGCTGATGCTGGGCCAGAGCACCCCAGGAGTGTCCAGCAACTCGACCCCATCCCGCAACGGTATCCACTGATTCTGGAGAGTGACACCGGGCTTCGGCCCCACCAAAGCCCGTTTTTTTTCGTGCAGACGGTTGACCAGAGTGGATTTGCCGATATTGGGAACCCCGACAATCATAATCCGCACCGGGCGCAGCAGCGGCCGGGTGGCTCCCCGGGCCTTGCGCTCTTCCAGGACGGTCTGCTTCCAGAGCTGCACCAGAGCCTGGACATTGGCAATCCGGCGCGAATCCAGGAAGTAAATCTGTTTCTGGCGCTGCTTAAACCATTGCTCCCAGGCGCTGGAGCAGCGGCTGTCGGCTAAGTCGGCTTTATTGGCCACCAGGAGATGGGGGCGGTCCAGCTGCAGAGTCTGCAGCCAGGGATTGCGGGTGGCCAGAGGGGCACGCGCATCAACCAGTTCCACCAGCAAATCAACCAGCTTCAGGGCTTCCCGCATCTTCCGCCCGGCTTTGAGCATGTGCCCGGGATACCAGCCGGTCAGAGGATAGATATTGAAATCAGTGCTGTGCATAATCAGATGCCTGCTCCGCAGACGGCCACCAGCCGCCTGCGGCTTATTCCTCCTCTTCCTCGCCGTCCTGGTCTGCCGGCAGACGGAAGCCGTTGCTGGCACCCAGACAGGAGAGGGAGACCAGGCTGTGCCAGGGCTCCGGCTGCAGGATGTCGATTTCCCACTGCTCGCCCAGGCGCTGGCGCATCCAGGTGCTGACATCAAGAATCGCCAGCAAGTCCCAGTGCGGGGTCGGTCCGCGCCGGCTGCAGTGCACTCCGTCCAAACAGAGTCCGGGGTTCATCCCGCCGCGGATCAGCAATGCTCCCTGCTGGGCATAATCGGCCAGCTGGCGGATGATCCGCCGCACATATTTCTGGGTGATCTTGCTCTCCCAACAGAACTCGCCGTCACCGCTGCGCCGGGCCTGCCGAGGCAGCGGCAGGGTACGAAAATCAAGACTGATGGACGGACAGTCGCCGCAGCTGAGCAATTCCTGGCGCTCCAGTTCTCCGCGGGCGGTGAAAGAAAGCGGGCGGTACCGGTGCGGGTCCGGTGCAGGTCTGAGCAAGGCCGGTGCCGACCAAGCCAGATAGGAGGTGAAACGATATTCCCGGACTTCGGGCTGCAGCGGCTGCTCCGCCTCGGCAACGGCAATACAGCGCTGGCAAAGCAGCCCGCGGCGGCTGTTAATCAGGCGTAAAACCTGCCTGGCTTGCGGGAACAGCCCGTGGATGCTGCGCCAGAGGTCGTCCCCCAGGCCGAATTCCAGCTGCTGCCCGGAGTCATTGACACAGACCAGGAGCAAGGGCAAAGGCGAGAATTCCAGCACGCCGTTCTTGGGCAGTTCCTGCCAGCCTGGCGTCTTTCCTTGCTCCAAGTCTGCCGGTGCCGGGAACAGGAACACTTTATGCCAGTTCCCGGGCAGGAAAAATGACCCCAGCTCGCAGGCATCCTTGATTAATCCGTCGCGGCACCAGTGCCAGTCGCTGGTGATGCGGGCATGGTTGGCGGCATAGCGGATAGTCTGGCGCAGAGTGATTCCGCCCGAACCGGGGAAGCCTCCCTCACCGGAAAAAACCGCTGCGCCGGCTTTGCGGAAGAGCTTCATCTTCTGGCACAGCATGTTCTTGCCGTTCTGGTCATCAAGGCGGCAGCTATAATCGTGCAACAGCGTCAGACCGCCGACTTGCAATGCGGTCGGGCCGACCGGATAATCGCTGCTATGCTGAATAAGCCAATCCGCGCTGGGATGACGCAGGTCGTTGCTTAGTTTTTCCATTTTGCTCCGCGGGCAGGCAATCCTGCTGCTCTGTCAGGGGGTAAGGTCTGGCGCCAAATCATCCCCGGGAATACTTAAAGATTGATCACCGGCATCTTCCGGAGTTGGTCTTTGGCCTGGAAAGGTGCGACAAAGGCGTCATGAAAACTGAAACGCTGGTTAAAATCCTCACGGGAATCATTTTCGCTGGTGCCCAACAGATTGACGTCCGCGAGATTGAAGACGATATTGCCAAAATCGTCGGTACTGTTGACATTCCACGCCTGGAGGACATCGATAGCCATGCAGCCGTATTTAGCCAGCAGCAGCTTCTTCATGCCTTGCAGCAGTTGCAGGCTGCTGATATGCTTTTCTTTGCTCTGGCGCTTTTTCACGGCGATCTCACGGGCGATGATATTCACCGCCTGGCAGACAAAAAGGTATGCCGCACGATCATATCGGTTATCCTTGGCCAGCAGGATATCCAGCTTGGCCTCGCGTTCAGCATCCATATCCATATTCAGAGTTCGACCCTTTTCTGCAGGCGTGCAGCCAATTCATTCATCGCCTCAGTATCGGAATATTTCTTATGCGAGATATTCAACAGCGGCGCATCATCCACCAAACGGGGAATCACATGCAGATGACAGTGCGGCACTTCCTGCCCAGCACAACGACCGTTGTTCAGCAGAAGATTGAAGCCCTCGGCTTTCAATTCACGCATCTGCGCCACCGCAATTTTCGGCGCGAGACACATCATCCGGGCCAGATATTCTTGCGGCAGGGTAGTTATGCTGTGATGATGGTCCTTGGGGACAATCAGCGCATGCCCATAATTGAACGGCGCGATATCCAGGAAAGCCAGGACCAAATCGTCTTCATAGACTTTGCTGCTGGGAACCGCACCTTGGATAATTTTGCAGAACACACAATCATTTACTAATGGCATGATTTTTCCTCCTTGTAAGCAATAGGGCGCCCGTGTACCACAGGGCGCCCGTATACCGGGTTAAACCGGGGTAAATGGCAGATATTATAATGTAACAGCTAATTGCCGGGCGGCAAGTCAGGAGGCAAAAGCAACCAGCAGCAGCCCCAGGACTATCAG
This sequence comes from Lentisphaerota bacterium, assembly GCA_012800565.1. Lineage (GTDB taxonomy): Bacteria > Verrucomicrobiota > Lentisphaeria > Oligosphaerales > Oligosphaeraceae > JAAZIZ01. The sequence continues at coordinate 1,843 of JAAZIZ010000110.1, read as the reverse complement.
CGTGGTACCCAGAATCTTGGGCAGACCATGCGATTCCTTGAGGATGAGAATCCCCGCCAGCACCCCCAGCGGCAGGCTGATCTGGCGGAAAGCCTGGACGTAGCAGACATTACTGACAAAATTCATGGACAGCAGGATCAGGACGTAGGCGCTGGAACTGCAGATGCCAGTCAAAAAGGGTGATTTCAACCGCACCAGCCGGGAGAATTCCTGGCGTTCGCTGCGGCGGCAGACTGCCAGCAGGCCGGTACCCAGGGCAATGCCAGCCTCAATAAAGAACAGATAGGCAATACTGAGTGTGATGCTCTGGCGCTGATAGACTGCTTGAATTTCCGCCATGGCCACACTGTCCACTACAGTATAGCCGGTGGTGCCAATGGCGGCCAGCAGGATAAATACAATCACGATATTGCAGTAGCTGCTCAGCCGGAAATCCCGGAAACGCTGCAACGGCATCATCAGGCAGCCGCAGAAGACTATGCCCATTCCCAGCAGCTCCTGTGGCCCCATCTGGCGGCTGCCGAGATTGAACACTGCCGTCACTGCAGCGGTCAGCAGCAACGGCAGTGCCCGGGCCAGCGGATAGACCAACGAGATATCGCTAAGGCGGTATGAATATGCAAGGCCCGCAACGTAAAGTATCTCGAAGAAAATGCTGGTTCCAGTCAACAGCCAGAAGCGACCGGACATCCTGGCGCAGGAGAAATCCGAGGCGAGAAAAGGCAGCAGCCAGAGCAGCGCCGCAGTCCCGCAGGACAGCGAATAAAAGGCCAGGCTGGGGACGCTTTTTTTGGAGATGAAATTCCAGCCTGCGTGCAGGAATGCCGAGACCAGGATGAGAAAGAAAGCCGTGAGGGTCATATTCTGAGTTGCCCGCTGCCGGAATTAGGAAGCACCCGGATGATTATCATTTCCAGATTGCCAGATCATCGCGGCGGATTTTAGGGACATGCAGGCGCTGTTGTTCATCCAGGTAGTATGCCACAGACGCATCCCCCGGGACATCTTCTGCTATAGGCGCTTCGGCAGGATAACCGACTGCCAGCAGATAGAGCACCTGCATTTCGGCCGGCACCTCCAGGATTTCCTGCAGACGGTCGCGCTGGATAGCCCCCAGCCAGCAGCAGCCCAGGCCCTTGGCGAAAGCCAGCAGCTGCATACTCTGGATAGCCGCCCCGGCATCTGCATGACAGACCGTGCCGCCTTTAACCGGCGCCAGGACTGCAATAAAGTTCAGGGGCGCCGTGCTGCCCCACTGGGGGTTGCGCTTGGGCTGCACCAGCGCAGCCCAGGCAGTCTGGGCAAACACGCGCTCTGCCAGTCCCCGATCGCGGATCACCTGATAGCGCAAGCACTGTTTATTGCCGCCGCAAGAAGCCATTCTGGCGGCATCCAGCAGCTCGGCTAAATCCTGGTCCGGCACCGGCTCCTGCTGAAATAAGCGGACCGTCCGGCGGTTTTGCAGAGCAACTTGAATATCCATGCAACTTCTCCTGGTGTTAAGCATTTATAAATCGGTATTTTATGTAAGGTAAGCCGGAATGGCGTTTTTACAAGTCTTCTCGGAGAAAGAACGGCGGGAAGGCAGGAGGGAATGAATAGGACGCTGGGGACGTATGAATAGGACGCTGGGGACGTAAGAGAGATAGGGAGGCAGGGATGAGACAATGGGAAATAGGATGTGCGGTTTTAGCTTACCGGGTCCCCTGCATCCTCTACGTCTCATTACCCTACGTCCTATACGTCCAATGCTCTTCACTTAATGCACATTGCCAAGTCATTGCCAGCGGTCGAGCAATCGACTGGACAAAGAATTTTGCCTTTAAGTTAGGAGTATTGGTCC
>JAAZIZ010000109.1 GCA_012800565.1 Lentisphaerota bacterium | reverse complement strand
TTAGGCCCCGGCAGCCAGCCCTCGAAATCTTCCATATACATTGCCGAGGCCACACCGATGTTCTTCTGGTTGCCGATGCAAGTGGTGGCCTGAGCCTTGGCCTGGGCCTTGCTTAAGGCCGGCAGCAACATTGAGGCCAGAACCGCAATGATGGCGATCACAACCAACAACTCAATCAAGGTAAAGGATTTCTTCATATTTGACCTCATACCCAAAGCGTTGATTTCAAACCTGCAGCAGTTACTATATTCAGCAAAAAATTAAAAGCAAATTTTGCTGATTTCTTTTTTCAGTTTTAGTTAGAATTATTTGTAATGCGTCAGCTGGGCATTTTTATGACCAACGCTTTGAATGGCGACAGAAAACCTTTTCGCCATATTTATGCTGCCAGAGCCTTGAAAAAAGACAGTTGTGTACAGCCGGGGTGGTTACTGACGCATTACAATTATTTAAGCTGTCACAAACCATGCTTGCCGGCATAGGCCGGCCGCTGCTCAGGCCAGCAGCCGGCTGGCGATTTTGACTGTATCGTGAGCATTGGCAGCATAATGCGCACCGATGCTGCGGGCATAAGGTTCATCGATCACCGCCCCGCCAACGATAAACTGCAGGTGATTCAGGCCACGCTGGCGGGCCAGGTCAATAACGGTCTTCATTTCGCCCATGGTGGTAGTCATCAGGGCCGAGAGGGCGACCAGTCGCGCATCTTCGCGCTGCGCCGCCTCCAGGATGGTCTCGGCGGCAACATCCTTGCCCAAATCAATGACAGTAAAGTTATAATTGCGCAGCAGCAGTGCCACGATATTCTTGCCGATATCATGGATGTCGTTCTTGACCGTGGCGATGATGATCTTTCCCCGCGAGGGCTGATTCTGACCGGTTTGGCGCAGTATCGGGTCCAGGATTTCCATAGCCAGGCGCATCACATCGGCGCTCATAATCAGCTGGGGCAGGAAGTACTCCTTGCGCTCGAAGCGCTCGCCGACCTCGGCAATGGCCGGAATCAGCACCGCATTGACCAGCTCATCAGCGCTGTGCCCAGCCGCAAGCGCTGCCCGCAGGCTCTCAGGCATCAGAGAGGAATCGCCGTTCAGCAGCGCCGCCCTAACCCGCTGCCTGGGGTCTGACGGTATTTTTGCCGCCGGGGCGGCGGCAGTGGCAGTCTCTTGTCCACAGAACCGGGCCAGATATTTCTGGCAGCGTTGGTCGCGGCGGTTGAGCAGGTCTCCGGCCAGGATGGTCTCCTGGGTATCGGTAAGCATGGGGTTGGCGATGGCGCAGTTCAGGCCGCAGCCCAGGGCCATCCCCAGGAAGGTCCGGTTCAAGAGTTCGCGGCGGGGCAGCCCGAAGCTGATATTGGACAGCCCGATAATAGTATTGCTGCCCCATTCGCGGGAGCACCACTCGATCAGCCCCAGAGTCAGCGCTGCCGCCGCCGGATTGGCTGAGACAGTCATAACCAGAGCGTCGACGCAGAGGTCCTCCTTGCGGTAGCCGTACTTCTGCGTTTCGGCATAAATCTGTTCAATCACCGCGATGCGTTCCGGCAGGGTTTCAGGGATGCCCTGATCGGTCACCGGCAGCAGAATCAGCATCGCGCCGTATTTGGCCGCGATTGGCAGGACTTCCTGCAGACGCTGGGTTTCGGCCGTGATGGAATTGAACAGCGCCCGCCCGGGGTAGGCCCGCAGCGCCGCCTCGGCCACTTCGGCCGAAGTAGTGTCAATGCACAGCGGCAGGACGGTCTCGCTGCTTAACAGCGCGACTGCCTGCTGCATCATGGCGCGTTCGTCGATGCCTGACAAGCCCATATTGAGGTCCAGCAATGCTGCTCCGGCCTCAATCTGCTCGTCTGCGATCTGGCGCACCAGCTCCAGCTTGCCGGCCCGCAGCTCCGCCTGCAGGGCCTTCTTGCCGGTCGGGTTCAGGCGTTCGCCGACCAGGGTAAATGGCCCGCCGGGGGTGATTTCGTGCCAGTTCCGGGCTGAGCTGACGCAGGCGCCGCAGCAAGGCTCGACTGCGGGCGCGGGGCGCCCGGCCAGGATTTGGCTCAGGGCCCGGATATGTTCCGGGGTCGTACCGCAGCAGCCGCCCAGCAATCCGGCTCCGACCTCGGCCAGCAATGCGGTCTGGCGGCTGAATTCCCCGGCCTGCAGATTAAAGACCGTCCTGCCGTCGATGAACTGGGGCAGTCCGGCATTGGGCTTGGCGATCAGCGGCACCCGGCTGTAGGGTTTCAGCAGCCGGATGGTCTCCAGCATTTCTTCCGGCCCGCTGGAGCAATTGCAGCCGAAAGCATCGGCACCGAGCGCCTGCAGGGTGATCAGTGCAGACACTGCGTGGTTGCCGGTAAGAGTATGCTGGCTTTTCTCAAAAGTCAGGCTGACCAGCACCGGCAAGTCGCAGATTTCCCGGATGGCCAACAAAGCGGCCCTGGTCTCCTGGACATCCATCATAGTCTCAATAACGAAGCCGTCCACGCCGCCCTCCAGCAGTCCGCGGGCCTGTTCCCGGTATGCGTCCACGGCAGCTTCGAAAGGCAGGTCTCCGACCGGCTCCAGGAATTGTCCGGTCGGGGCGAGGTCTCCGAAGACCAGCACTGCGTCGCCGGCCTGGCGGGAGATAGTGGCCAGCCCGCGGTTGATTTCCCGGGTCTGTTCCGCCAACCCGAACTCCTGCAGTTTCAGCGGGTTCCCGCCAAATGTCGGGGTATAGATAATATTGGCGCCGGCGGCGATGTAATCCCGCTGCACGGCCAGGATGGCTTCAGGGTGTTCCAGGCACCACGCTTCCGGGCAGACTCCGGGCGGCAGTCCGCGTTTGCTCAGCTCGGTACCGGTGGCACCGTCGAGAATCACAATCTGGCGGGCAGTAAGTGCTTTAAATTCATTGCGGGTCATTATGGCCTTCCTGCCGGCGAATCCCGGCGATGGCGGTGATGGTTTTTTCCGGTTCGATGGCTCCTGCGCAGCTCAGTCTCAGGCCCATCTCCGCCAGCGGGAACCAGCGGAAGAAATGGCTCTGGTCGGTGACCGGCCAATCGCCATAGCCGGCGGAGAAACGGCGCTGGTCCAGGAACAGCCCTTGGCGCAGAAACTCGCGGCGGCTGAATTCCTGCAGACTGTCCAGGGCGGCTTCGACGCATTCGCTGCCGGCCGCATCAACAATCAGGGCTGCAGCGCCATCGCCGCCGTCGAGGGCCTGGCGGCTCAATGCGGGCAGCTCTTCTCCCAAGGTGATGCAGACCAGCCAGACCAGCTGGGCGTGCTGCAGGAAACGGGCCAGGCTCCGGCTGTTCAAGGCAGTGCCGTCAGTCAGCAGCACGCTGTCGGCGGTGCATTCCCGGACCGGCAGCGTGCCGGCGCAGGCTCTGGGACGGCAAACGGCCCGGGCCTGCTGCAGCCAGTCCCGGAGGTGTTTTTGGCTGGATTCTGTCACCAGCGTCTGGCCGCTGCGATAGCCTAAACGCTGCAGTATCTGTTGCTCCGGGAAAGGATAGTCGATATTCTCGAATTTGCGGATATTGCTCAGCATAAGGAAATCACTGCGTCTGGGGATGGTCAAATTCGTAATTTATCATCTGAATACGGGAATACAATTGCCGGGAGGAACGCGAAATGGGCTGACTTCCCGAGCGTACTGCAGGGCAAAACATCTCCGAATGGCACATTTCCGGGGTTGGCGGAAGTCTGCTGCCGTAATGGGGTATAGAGCAAGGTTAAAGTGGACCATGGGATAGGCGATTTTAGCTTGCCGGTCCCATTGTCCTATTCATACGTCCCATACGTCGCATACAATTCCCCGAGCTCCCGCGCGCTGCTCTGCAAAAGCCCAATTACCTGCTGCTGCTTCATAGTGCCGGATTGCGGCTAATCCTCAATCATCTGCAGCTGGACAATCTTGTACTCATTGCGCCAGGCATCACGGACAATATGGGCCAGGATGCGTTGCGTGGCGAGCAGGGAATACCACTCTGTGCCAATCTGAACTGGATTTATCAAGGTGCGTTGGAACTCAGGAGTCATGGCGAAGCCTTCGGGCAGGTCTATTTTCTGCAGTGCCTGGCCGATGACTAAGGCGCTGTATTTGTCCATCCGGGTGGTCAGCAGGTTCGCAGTTCGCCCAATCAAGGCCTCACGCTCGCGGTCAATAGCTCCAAAACTCGCCAATACTGCGGCGGTTGCCACCCGGGAGTGACTGGGGCTGATGCTGGTAAAGTCTGGCTCCGGCGGTGGGGCGGCTTCATCCTCTTCATCGCCATAATAATCCGTATCCTCATAACCTGCGCTAATATTGATCCCGCACAGCAATTCTGCCCAGCTGAGGGGATTCCGGGAATTGGCATTGAATTTCCCGCGGCTGTATTTCAGAGGACCGAGCTTGACCTGGTCGAGTATTTCTGCATCTTCGCCGGCTATGTCCAAAGTCCGGAATGGCTCGCCCCGATGGATGGCTCCGAGCTCCCAGAGCGAGCGGAATGGCCGGTTCGGAATAAATGCAGTGGAAAAGGTGGAGGCAAATTTGCCTTCGCCGCCGCTTGCTTTTAACCCGTTTTCGTAATCTTCAGAATCTGCATTTTCAGGCTTCGCTTCCGGAAAAATACTATTGCGGCTCCCCAGGCTTGGCCCGGAAATCTTCCAGCAATCCGAACGATGATTGCAACGCGGATCAGAGACTTCCAGAGAAATGATTTTAGATTCTCCTACGTTTAAGGTCACGTTATTTCCTGTAGGTATTTTCCAATAAGCTACATCATAAATTTGGCCTGCCGAGCCGATAATGACCAGCAATTCATCAGTGACCTCTGCTGGAGATGATGTTTCTGACTCTGCTACCTGAAGTTCTGCTAAATCATATTTGACATAGCTGCACTTGCTTTGTCCATCAGTTGAATATTCTGAAATTTCGTAACTCCAATCTTTTTTCGCAACTTCGCTCTCAAACTTAACCTTTCCGGAAATCCGAATCCTGATTTTTCCCGCTGGGAAATTATCAGTAAAAATATTCACCATTTCCAGAGTCGGTTTCAGTTGCAGCTTATATTTTCCTCCATCCTCAATCAACAAAAATTCTAAAGATATTTCATTGATATACGGCACTTTTTCGTTGCCGCAATAGGTTGGCGGCGTTCCTGTCCAGGTGGCATCGGTCGTGGCATAGTTATCTGAATCACAGAAATCGACCATGTTTGCGGCAACCTGGGGACGGGCAGTTGCCGGCGTCAAAGTGCTCAGCCAGGGGATGCCACTGAAGTCTGGGGGTACCGTCGTTTCAGTAATGCGCTTGACTACTGCCGGTTCATTTGGCTTGGTTGTGTCCCAAAAGGGTTGAGAATGATTAAGCAGGGCGGCGGCAAGGCTTCTGGCATAATTGGCGGCAGCTACAGTGCCGTTTTCTGAAGGATGTTGCCAGCCACCCCATTCATACCCGGTGATATCGAAGCGCTGGCGCTCTCCTGTACCGGCCATTGCAGTCTCCGCATCTTGGTCCCAATATGCCTCAATATCTTCGCCGCTGAAGAAAGTGTAGCGCAGGGGGTCTTGTTCATCAGTAAGGGGAACTTTCCACAGCACATTCCACAGATGGGTATAGGAAAACCATCTGGTTCTGGTACCGGTATATCCTGATGGCAACTGTGTCAAATAATGGGCTGCGATTCGCAATTCCTGCATTTGCAGGCCAAGACGCAGCGTGTTCCCTTCAGTAACTGCTTCTTCTGCAGTAATAGCATAAACATAATCAGCTGCTTCCGGAGTGGCAGTAAACGAGGCCAGGCGATTCTGCCCGGCTTGCACAAAGGGGAATTTGCCGCTGAGCGAGAGCATCTGGTTTACATCCAGTTTATCGCCTTCCTCCAAGACCAGAAAGGCCACCCGGCCGATTGTCTCTCCAGCCACCTCAATGGTGCTAAAACGAGGGGTCGGCAAAGTGCCGAATTTTCCCAGAACCGGGAGGATATGAGTATCTTTTGCCAAATCGTACGCCGATTCGTCCTCGCCATCGCTGATAAAACAAGCCGGCAAGTCTCCAGCATTGGCAAAAAGTCCAGAAGATTCCGGCAGATAAATATCATCTTCATTCATCAGAGCCGCGACTACGAGGTTCA
>JAAZIZ010000108.1 GCA_012800565.1 Lentisphaerota bacterium | reverse complement strand
CGGGCAGGCAGAATTGGCAGAAGCAGGTATCCATGGGGGAATTATAATAAGTTATACTCATTTCGTCACCGAGCTGGAACATTTTCCGGCTGGCGAAGAAATGGAAGCGGTCAGCGACATCGGTTTCCTGCAGTTTTTCGATCACCTTGGGGTCATTCTTGCATACCGGGTCAATCAGGTACTGGCTGTCATGGGTATCACTCCACTGCTTGAGGCTGTTCATGAAATTGCTGTTATGCAGTCCGGCGGCGTTGCAATGCCAATTGGTGCCGGCTTCGCAATTGGCGTATTTCAGGGTCCATGCGTCGGCGCCCGCACTGCTGCCGGCATAGAGGTAATTGAAGCCGAAGCGGCGCTTTAATTCATGGCGGTAAGGGTATGTGTATTCCGGGAAGCAGTCTCCATCGGTCCACAGCAGGTGCGCATAATTCCGGGTGGCATACAGTACGTCGGGCAGAAAGAACTCCTGCTGCCGCTCATCAAGCAACTCGCCATTCCGACACAGCCGCACGATGAAGACATGGCGGTTTACGACGGCGTTGGCCGGCTTCCAGAGGAGCTCCGTTCCCTGGCCGCGATAGAGCAGCCGGCCGGTGTTGTCGATGATTTCCTGCTCGATGCTTGCCCCCGCTGCGGCAGGGCTGAGGGCGATTTTGGCCCGGACCGGCTCGCCGGCCTCGAAAGTGGTGTTCATATCCAGCGTTGCAATATACTCCGGGCGCTTGATTTCAGCGCTGGCGAAAGCGAAGTCGCGATCGCCCAGCCGGATATGCGCATAGACGCGGCCATGGGGCAGGGGCGGGCAGTTGATGCTGTTGCTGCCGGCCTGCAGGTTTACTTTCAGGCTTTGCAGAGGCTGACTGTACCGGCCAAAGAAATCGACTGTCGCTTCGCCGGATTCGAGAGCATTGACATTCAGCTTGCCTTCACTGATTCCGGCCGCAGTCAGCAGCGGAGTACGGCCCAGGCAGCAGTTCAGCAGCCGGCCCAGGATGGCAAACTGGTATTCCTGAAAGCGGTGTTCGGTTTGCAGCAGGGCCCAGTTCGGGTTGCGGTGGCCGCTGTGCGGAGCCACAAAGGCGCTGCTGCGATACTTGACCACGACTACCCGGCCCTTGCCATATTGACCAATTGAGATACTGCTTCCGGGAAAATGCGGTGCCGCCGAAAAATCCATTGATGCGGTCATTGCGCGGCCGATGGGTTCGAGGCCTTTCAGCAGTGCAGTCAATTCCTTATCCTCGCCGGTGGGATTGATATACAGCAGCCCGACACCGCCCTCGACCAGGGAGAGGATTTTATGGCGCAGCAGAGGCGGGTAATCCGTCCACTTGAGGGGGGCCTTGAAATCCGGGCGGTTGCCGATGACCAGCACCGAGAACTGCTCTTCATCGAGGAATTTCTGGAGGAAGTTCAGGCCGGTCTGGGGGACTCCGACCGGCATGCTGGTTTTGACCCGCCAGCTCATGCCGTACTTGTGGGGGAATACTGTAGGTGCGATGGGGTCAATATTGAAGCGCTGCTGCAACTCAATAATATCACGGGTACCGTCGGTGGGCACCAGGAACATAACCCGGGCGTTCTCGCCACCCTTCTGCCAGGGATAATGCGGCGACACATACTCTGCCGACAACTCGAATTGCCATTCTTCGTCATCTTCGATCGGCTTCTGCCGCTCTTCCAAAGGCGCAAAAGTCACTGTTTCCTCTTTCTCGCCCGCGGTTTTTGCCATAAGGTCGAACAGCATCTTCTGCCCTTCCCAGACTTGGACCAGCAGTGGCACAGACTGCGCCGGCAAGGCCGGCAGAGGGATACTCAGCTCGCTGATCCGTTCAGGCTGCAGCGAGGTTTCCCGGGCTGCCACTTCCCGGCCATCCAGCAGAACCTTGACCTGCACCGCAGCCGGCCGGAAGCCCTGCAGCTGCAGCTCCGCAACCGGTCCCGATGGAGAAATCCTGACTTTTCCACAGCCGTCCTGGCCGGCACCGTTGATCACTGCCAGTCCGTTGACCAGGCCGAGCCCGAAGCTGCTTTTGAGGCTGGCTCCATCCGGGACTTCCTCCGGAATCATCCGCCATTCCAGGGTGTCCAGGGGCGTACTGCCTTTGCAGTACCAGGAAAAAGCCAGTTCGAAGCGCTTGTATTCCGGCAGGATGACTACACCCTTGCCGCTGACTCCGAGCATCGCCAGCCAGCCCCGCACCGGCTGGGTGAAAAATGATGACCCGCGAGCATTGCTCTGGGCATTCGGTACCGCGCAATGCACCCCCGAGGGCAGTGGCAGGAGGAAGTTATTGTCCTCACCCGGTACACCGAAAAAATTATGTTGCCAGTAATTGATCACTGTCGGGGCCATGCTTTCTTTCTGGTTGGCGATGCTCAAGTCGCAATGCAGCCTGGTTTGCCCCTCCTGCAAAGTCAGCACCCGGGTGATTTTCAGGAACTGGAATTCCCCTTGCATCCTGGGTGACTGCAGTTCCAGCGCCACGGTTTTGCCATTGTCGCTTACGATTCTGGCCTGGTACTGCACCTTGGTGAAATCATATTTCATCGGCGGGAACTGATCCTTGAAAGCACCGCTTCTGCCGTTTGCGTCCGCTATGGTAAACTCCTGGCCGCTGCGCTTGTCCTTGAGACTGACCAGGCGACCGCCCAGGGTTGAGAATTCCGCCCGCAGGTATTTGTTCTCCAGCACACAGTTGCGGCTGCCGGTCGCGTCGGCCGCTCCGATATTAATGCTGGCGGCCATTATGCTGCAGGAATACAGCAAACAGATTAGCAAGAATATTCTGTGCATCTCAGTTCTCCTGTTGCGAAGCGGCGTTTTTCTCTTCCTTGCGCTCCAGGACGAAAGTACAGTCATCCAGAAGTAACACATCCATTTTGAAAGTATAGATAATCGGTACATAAGATAAATCCGTGAATACCAGATCATTTTTGCGGATTGGCTGTACTTCGAGGCTGAACTCACATTTTTGCCAGGTCTCAGGCGAATCCACCGCGATACGCTGGGCAGTCCGGGTACGCGTCCCCAGGCTTTGACCTGTATCGGGGAGCTTTCCGGAAGCGATCACCCCCAGTGAAACCTCGCCTTTCCCCTGGGCCCAGACCGACATCCGCAGGATATCGCCCGGTTTTACCTCCATCCGGCTGGAGTAGCGCATCAGGTACGCTTGACTCTTGCCGCTCTCACCCTCCAGCCACAATGAGAAGTTGCCATTGCGCACCTCGGCAGGATTTTTGCTGATCAGCACGGTGCAGTCATGGCAGGCGGCGGTGTTCAGCAGCCAGCCTTCCGGCAGCACCTGGCCGGTTTTGCTGGCGACTACCCGCTCAAAGCCGCCGTTGACCTCTATTTCTTCCGCATTTCCTACTAGCGCCAGCAGGAGGCAACAAAGGAGTGTGCAGCAGATAGACATATCTTTTCCCTTTCAGAGAGCAGCGCAGACTCCGGCCGGCGGCACTCAATGGGTGCGGTAAATCCAGCCGTTGTAGGTCAGGAGCGGTCCATTCTTGATTTGCAGAATATTGCTGGCAAAGTTGATGTGGCCATCACACCACAAGATATTGACCCCGGAACCGGAATGACCCGGCCTGATGCCGGATGCAGGCAGACTGGCCCAGCAGAGGTTTTTGGAGCTGGACACCAACAGCCGGTTGGTCTCATGCCAGTATTCGGTTGTGGCCGGGTAGGTGCTGGGGGATTTCAGAAGGTCGACCCGACGGTATTCCAGAATCGTTGACGAGGATTTTGGTTCGTTACGGCGGAAGAAACCGTCCGTCCAATTTCTGCCACCGGAAGTCAAAGCATAGCTGCAAACTGTTCCGCCACCAGTCCTCGCGATGTTGTCCTGTGGACAGCGGAACACGTTCTTGGGGGGTCTGGAGACAGGTACGGCCTGCATCCCCAGATACAGTGCCAGCTGCCCGGTGAATCCCAAGTCGGTGGTGCCGCCCTCTGGCAGAGCATATAGCAGTTTATTAGTCGGATAATAATGATCGTAGTCATCCAGGTACATCATAAAGGCTACCCCGATCTGGCGCAGATTGCCGGCACAGGTCGCCTGACTGGCCTTTTCCCGGGCCTTGCTCAGAGCCGGAAGCAGCATTGAGGCGAGCACCGCAATAATCGCTATCACCACCAACAGCTCAATAAGGGTAAAGGTGCACTTTTTACTCTTCATTGATTACCTCCTGATGTATTGGTATTGAGCAATTTTTCTGGCAAGCTGTCACGAAAGACAATTCTGGATTGCAATTCTATCCTGCGAGGTTTATTGCTGTGCTGCGGATTAGCCAGGTGTTGCAGCATTAGTTCAGCAGTTTGGATGCCTGCATCCTGCATCATCGGGTCAACGGTTGTCAATTGCGGCTGATACCCCTGGCCATACAGACTCTCAATATTATCCTGGCCTAACAAGCAGATATCCGTGCCAATCCGTAATCCGCGGCGCGACAGCGCATCCGCCAGCCCTATGGCTGTCAAATCCGACGCGCACCACAAAAGGCGGTATTTTGCCAAGGTCCGCCAATGCTCCTCGCCATAGATGAAAGCATAACGGAAATTGAGGGTGAAGTCCATTGTCTGAAACTTCAGCAACTGCACTGCTATCTCATCTTCGGCTACGCCACAACTCGCCGCTGCCTGGCGCATCTTGGCCAACTTGTAATCGGTGCTGGCACTTTCTGCGCCGATGAAAAGCACCTCCTGGTGCCAAGAGACTGGCAATGACTGCCAGATTTGCCGGTAGGCTGGTAAATATTCCAACACCAAACTGGAAAAATCGTCCTGAACCTGATTCTGACGCAAATCAAGAGCGATCACCAGACGACCGCTGCTCACCAATATGTCCCGCGTCTGCGCATCCAACATGGCGACACCTAAAATGTAACCATCGGCAACATCCGACATTAACAGCTGGCGCAACGAATCACTGTTCCGCATACCAGTATAAGGCAAAATCGTCAAAGAATAGTTGCGAGCCTGCAATGCCTCTGCCAGACTGGCCAAAAGCTGCGCACAGAGAGGACTGCTCAAATCCTTCGCTACCTCGCCTGAAATAAAGCCAACCTTGAAAGTCTTGCCGGTAACAAACGAACGACCAGTCACACGCGGACGAAAATTGTGCTCATCACAGATGGACAAAATCCGGGAACGCGTCGAAGCACGTACTTTCCAGGACAAACACGGATCCAATGCACGAGATACCGTCGAAATCGATACCCCGGCACGCTCGGAAATCTCACGAATCGATAACATGGCAAAAACTCCCGATAAAACCCTTAATGCAAACATTTGCATTTAACTGTAATTCGGTTTTTTTAGAAGTCAAGCGGGTTAGAGATTTTTTAGTTTTTTGCTCCGAGCGATCCGGTAATAGGCCTGCAGAGTGGCGTGCGTGGGATTAGGAAATTGCATAGGACGTATATGACGTATGGATGGGGCAATGGGCCGTGCGATTTTAGCATACTGCTTCCACTGTCCTGTTCATATGTAGAGAGTGTCCAAAAAGGGTTTCGGGCGCATTTTATCCGCAGGATAACGCAGATT
>JAAZIZ010000107.1 GCA_012800565.1 Lentisphaerota bacterium | reverse complement strand
CGCTGGCGGAATCAGCAGTGCAGATGCTGCACCAGGCCCTGGATGCACATTTTCCGACTATCCAGCTGCTGCTGGTGGTGACCGGACTGGGCGGGCGTACTGGCTATTGTTATACTTTGGAGACTCTGCGTTACGCCAAACAAAAGTCTCTGGCCTGTGCGGCAGTGGTGGCCATGCCCCACAGTTTTGATACGCCCGCGCAGCATACCCGGGCAGAGGTCGGGCTGCAGCAATTGCGGGAAATTACACCGGCAGTGCAGATTTTGCCCTGCGCCGAATTCGGACATCTGTTTTTGCACAAAGCGCGTGATGAGGCATATCCTCAGGCGGCGCGCTGGCTGGCTGAGAGCTGCCTGGGTTTTCTGCATCCGTTTGCCAAGCTCAAGTTCAGCAACCGTCCGCCGGCCAAAAGCGGCCGCAAAGACGACCCCAATCAGCTGACCTTTATCTTCAGCGACCAGCCAAGGGGAATTTTCACCGGCGGGCTGCCCAGCAATTACTACGGGCAGAATTTCGACCTGCCGACTTTCCAGCGTCTCAAGATTGACATCGACGACGGCAAATAGCCGCCGCCAACTTAGATTCGGTTCATTTTACCCGGAAGCAATACACCTGACATCGCCATGAATACTGCCTTACTGCAAATTGCCGAACTCTCCCGCCTGTATGGTTCAGACCCCGATTATGTGTTCCTGGGCGGCGGCAACACCTCGGTCAAAATCGGGAATATGATGTATATCAAACCCAGCGGCGCGGCCCTGGCCACCATCCAGCCGGAGCAGTTTCTGGCGATGGACCGTACTGCCTTGCAGGATATCCTGCGCCTGGATACCACGAGCATGGACTCTGTTACCCGGGAGGCGGCAGTCAAGGACGCGCTGTCCGCGGCCGTCCGCCCCTACAATGCCGGTCGCCCCTCAGTCGAGGCGCTGGCCCACCATTTGCTTGAGTATCAGTTCGTAGTCCATCTCCACCCTACAACCGTCAATGGCCTGACTTGCGGGCGTGATGGTAAAGTGGCCTGCCGCAGACTTTTCCCGGACGCACTCTGGCTGGATTATTGCGATCCCGGCTGCACTCTGTCAAAAGTGCTGGAACAGGCCCTGAATGCCGCCCGGGCTGAACGCGGCCGGCAGCCGCAAGTGGTTTTCCTGCAGAACCACGGTGTTTTTGTGGGGGCAGACACGACAGCCGAAATCCAGCAGATTTATGCGGACATGCTGAAGACCCTGGCAACGGTCTATCAGCAGGCCGGAATCAACGGAGAACTGGATTTTGCCCCTGCCGACATGGGCGTGGTCAGTAAAGCCGCCCCTGCCCTGCGGACACTGCTGGCTGACCAGGGCGGCAACCGGGCCCTGGTCCATTGCCTGGGCCGGCATCCGGCTTTCGCCGGACCATTGACGCCCGACCACATAGTGAATGCAAAATCGTTCGCCTTTTCCGGTCCTGCCAACCGGGCGGCAATCAGCGCCTACCAGCAGCAGCATGGCTGTCTGCCGAAAGTCGTCTGTTTGTCTGACGACCAGACGCTGTTTGCAGTCGGAAGCACCCTGAAAGAAGCGTTGGGCGTGCAAACCACCCTTGAGAATGCTCTTAAAATTGAGAAGTACAGCGCCGCGTTCGGAGGCCCGCGTTATCTTACCCCGGCAGAGTATACTTTCATTGAAAACTGGGAGGCCGAGTCGTACCGCCGCCAGGTTGCTTCTGC
The DNA here is from genome assembly GCA_012800565.1 of Lentisphaerota bacterium. Lineage (GTDB taxonomy): Bacteria > Verrucomicrobiota > Lentisphaeria > Oligosphaerales > Oligosphaeraceae > JAAZIZ01. The sequence goes on along the minus strand of JAAZIZ010000107.1, from coordinate 7,478 downwards.
GACCGGGTTGGGACGCCTGCATCAGCATGTCTGTGTGGTCACCGGCGGTGCCCAAGGCTTCGGGCTGGGCATTGCGGAATATCTGGCCGCCAATGGTGCCATCGTGGTGATCGCTGACTTGAATGGCGAAGGTGCCGCGGCTGCCGCTCAGCAGCTCTGCGACCAATATGGCTCCGGGCAGGCCCGCGCAGTGACAGTGAATATCGCTGACGAAGAATCTGTAGCAGCGATGTTCGAAAGCGTCGTTATGATGTGCGGCGGGGTGGACCTGCTGGTAGCCAATGCTGGTGTGCTGAGAGCCGGCTCAGTCCTGGAAATGACGAAGAAGGACTGGGATTTTGTGACCAATATCAACTACACGGGCTATTTCCTGTGTGTCAAGCACGCGGCCAGAATCATGGCCCGGCAAATTGTCGATGGCGTCGGCCGCTGGTCCGATATCGTTCAGGTCAATTCCAAAAGCGGGCTGGAGGGCAGCCTTAAAAATGGCGCTTATGCGGGCTCGAAATTCGGCGGCATAGGCCTGACTCAGAGTTTTGCCAAGGAGCTGGTTGAGCAGTGTATCAAGGTCAACAGTGTCTGCCCAGGCAATTATTACGATGGACCGCTGTGGAGCGATCCCGAAAAAGGTCTGTTTGTGCAATATCTGGCCACCGGCAAAGTCCCGGGCGCCAAGACCGTGGACGAGGTCCGCAGTTTTTATGAAAACAAGGTACCGCTGCGGCGCGGTTGCCTGCCTGCCGATGTAGCCAAAGCGATTATCTACTGTGTGGAACAGGATTACGAGACCGGACAAGCCATCCCGGTGACCGGCGGACAGGTGATGCTGCACTGATTGGCGGCTCTTAAAACAGAGAAACAAGCACCCATTTCTTCAACAGGATAACAAAAATGTCAGAAAAGCCCTTGCGCATTCTTTGTTTTGGCGCTCATCCCGATGACGCTGATTTCCGCTTTGCCGGTTTCGCCATGCATTACCGCGCATTGGGACACCAGGTAAAATTCGTTTCTCTCACCAATGGTGATCATGGACATCAGAGCCAAGGCGGCTTGACCTTGGTCCGGCGGCGCTACGCCGAGGCCATGGCGGCCGCCAAAATCGCTGATGTGGAATACGAGGTGCTGGATATCAGCGACACTGAACTGGAAGCCAGCATTGAGAATCGCAAGACGGTCATCCGCATCATCCGGCAATATGCCCCGGACCTGGTACTGTGCCACCGCGCCTGCGATTATCATGCTGACCACCGGGCGGTTGGACAGCTGGTGCAGGATGCCTCGTATCTCCTGACCGTGCCCCATGTCTGCCCGCTGACCCCGCATCTGAGCATTCCGCCTGTGGTAGCCTACCTGTTTGACCGCTTTACCCGCCCGGAGCCGTTCCGGGCTGATGTGGCCTTGGATACCGATAGTCTGTTTGAACGCAAAGCCCGCATGGCTGCCTGCCATGAATCGCAGGTCTATGAGTGGCTGCCCTATAATGACAATCATCTGGCAGACGTGCCGACTGATCCGGAGGAACGCTTCCGCTGGTTTGTTGCCAAACATGAGAAACGCTTTATGATCGACGCTGATCTGCTGCGCCCGGTTCTGAAACGCATCTACGGTGAACAGCGCGGCAGCAGCATCCGTACCGCTGAGGCGCTGATGTTCTCCGAATACGGCCTGTCCGTTACCCCGGAAATCCGCCAGCGCCTGTTCCCGTTCATCCCCTGACCCCGCCTCGGCTGCGCTGGGCTTTCCACCGACAACGACTGACTACCGACTGACGACATGAGTAACGATAACTGCACCAGCAATAATGATTCCGGCTCAGAACAGAAAATCCAGCGCATTGCTGCACTGCGGGCCAAGGCCCGCGTCTGGGCGAATGAATTTCACCGTACCCGGGGTGAGGAATGGGCCAACGCCATCAGTCATCTGGTGGGGACTGTGTTCGGCATTGTAGCCCTGACCCTGATGTGCGTGTTTGCCGCTCTGCGGGGTAGCGCCATCCATGTGGTCAGCTGCGCCATCTATGGTGCTACTCTGATTATCCTCTATAACAGTTCCACCTTGTATCATCTGGCCATAAACCGCCGCCTCAAGAGTTTCTTCCAAGTCCTGGACCACGTCAGTATCTATTTGCTTATCGCCGGAACCTACACCCCATTCGCACTGATTACTCTGCAGGGGCCGTCAGGCTGGACTGTCTTCGGCATCATCTGGGGACTGGCCATCCTGGGCATCCTCTGCGAAGTCGTCTTCACCCGGCTGAAATTCCTCTCCCTGCCAATCTATCTGCTCATGGGCTGGCTGATACTCGGATTCTTCAAGCCCCTGATAGCCAATATCCCGATGACTGGAGCGGTTATGCTTATGGTCGGAGGAGTCGTTTATACCCTGGGGGTTATTTTCTATGCTATGGACAAGGTGCCGTATATGCATACCATCTGGCATTTCTTCGTCCTGGGCGGCAGCGTCTGTCACTGGGTCGCCATTAATTTCTACGTTATCCCCCGATAATCCGCTATGCTGACCCAGAGGCAACGCAAGCAGCTTAAGCAGTTGAACTCCCGGCATGGACGGAAGAAATCCGACTGTTTCCTGGCCGAGGGACTGCGCTGCTGCCGGGAAGCGGTCAGGCTTCAGCCCACGTGGATTGAACTGGTCCTCTGCAGTCAGGATTTCTGCCGGAGCCAGGACGGCCAGGAATTCCTGGCTCAGCTGTCAGCCCGGGGACTGTCCTGGCAGCAACTCCCGGAGGCCGAGTTCAAAAGTCTGGCCGAGACCGGGCATCCGCAGGGCGTACTCTGTCTGCTGCATCGCCCCGACCCGCCCGCGCCGGTCTTGCCCAAGCCATTCTGTTTGCTCCTGGACCAGGTCCGTGAACCGGGCAATCTGGGCACTATCCTGCGGACTGCCTGGGCAATCGGACTGCCCGCAGTCTGGCTGGTCAGCGGCGGCGCGGACCCGTATTCCGCAAAGGTGGTCCGCGCCGGCATGGGCGCACAATTCGCTTTGCAGCTGCCGGTTTTTGCCGATTTGCCCGCAGCAGTAGCGGAATTTCGCCGCTTGGGCGGAGGAGAGGTCTGGTGTACGCTGCCCGGGACAGGCTGCTCGCTCTTTGAAGAAGAATTTCAGCTGCACAACTGCGCATTGGTTATTGGCAATGAGGGTGAAGGCATCAGCCACCCGGAGCTGGGGCGGCCGGTGACCATCCCTATGCCGGGGAAAGCGGAGTCGCTCAACGCCGCCCAGGCGGCTACAGTATTCCTGTTTGAAGCCGTCCGCCGCGGGATGCTCAAGTGATAATGATTCGCCGCTGCGCCCGGGAGACCTTGTTTATGCGTAAAAACATTCCTTCCGCTTTGCCTTTCTGGCTGCTGCTGGCCCTGAGCCTCGCGCTGCTGGCCCAGGAGCCAACGCGCCCGCAACACTGGGCCCATCCCATAGCCTTGGATGGCGTGCCTAATCTGCATCAAGTCGCGGACGGCATCTACCGTTCTGCTCAACCTACTGCCGCTGGCTTTCGTCAGCTGCAGGAGCTTGGCGTGCAGCGGGTGCTTTCATTGCGCCATGAACCGGACGATCAGAGCCTGGCTGCAGGACTCGGGATGACGCTATTGCATATCAGCATGTCGGCCTGGTATATCCGCGACCAGGAAGTGATCGCCGCTCTGAAGCTGATGCTGGATGCCCATCAGGCGCCGATTCTGATACATTGCCGTCACGGTGCCGACCGCACCGGTGTGGTCTGTGCCGCATACCGGATTGTCTGTCAGAACTGGCGCACCGAGGACGCTATCGCCGAGATGGTCGAAGGCGGCTTCGGACATCACCAGATTTTCCATAATATCCGGAATTATCTGGCAAACCTGAAAGTCGAAGAAATCCGCGCTGAACTGGCGGAGGACGACCCTCTGGAATAAGCGTCCCGAAAGGAGTGCCTGAGCAATGCAGAAAATGCAAGAATGGTATCAGTATTTTTATACCGGACAGGATTGTTCGAGAATCCTGCAGGATATCAGCGCCCTGACTGCCCTGGAGTTGGGACAGACTTCCCATGCTTATGCTGCTGCTGCCCGGCATACCTTGGCCTTGCTTCAGGCTGCCGGCATACCCCAGGCCGAGCTGCTCAGTTTTCCCGCCGACGGCCGGACCGCCTATCAGGATAAACGTATGCCCCTGGCCTGGGAGGCCACAATCGGAAAGCTGACCCTGTTGAATACCGGCAGCCCCGATTACAACCGCCTGAATTTCTCCGGTCCGGACAGCAGTCATGATTTCGTCGCCGCTGACTTCCAGCAGCATCCTTTCCACCTGGTCAAGGGATCGGTGGCTACCGCGCCGGGCGGTCAGATCGCTCGTATCATCACCGAGGGGCAGTTCCTGTCCGGTGAGGACCCCCGCGGCTGCCTGGTCATGCTCCAGCCCCTGACTTCGCCGCGGGCCGCCGTCCTGAAGCCCATCCTGGACCAGGGGGGGCTGGGTATTATCTCAGACTATTTGCAGGGGCGCTACAAGACTCCCGATGCGCTGCAGTGGGTCAATGCCTGCACCGAAGGCGCGCACTGGCATGTCCAGGCCGATGACCGCCCCTTTGTCGCTTTCAGCGTCACTCCCCGCATCGGTGATTTCATCCGTGACCGTGCTACGGCTGGCGCACTCAAGGCGCGAGTGGAATGCGACGGTCGCCGCTATGAAGGCACTCTCCCCGCAGTCACTGCCCTGCTGCCGGGCCGGCGCTCCGAGGAAGTGTGGCTGCTCGCTCATCTCTACGAACCACTGGCCGATGACGACTCTTTCGGCGTTGTGGCCGCAATTGAGGCCGCGCGCGGCTTGATGGCCCGGGGAACACCGGAATTCTCCGTGCGCCTGGTCTTCGCCATGGAATTTTATGGCTATGCGGCCTATGCTGCCTCCAGAGGCGAGAATTTGCGTCCGGCAGTGGTCGGGGCCCTGAATCTTGATTCCAGTCTGGCACCGCCGGAGCTGGAGCTCCAGATTCATCTTGCCGGTCCAGGCACGCCATTTTATGGCAATGCCTTGGCTGAACTGCTGGTCCGCGCTTTGGCCAAACAGGAGAATGCCCCGCGCTTTGCCTTTAACCGCTATCCGGGTGCCTATCACGATGATCAATTCCTGAGCGATCCCAGCGTTGGCGTGCCGACCATCTGGCCTTTGCCGGCTCATAATGAGTTTTGGCATAATTCCAGCCAGACTGCTGCCTGGTTGTCCCGGGAAGGCGTCCGCCGCGGCGCGGCCATCTGCAGCACTTTGGTCGAAATGCTGGCCAATCCCCGACCGGAATGGCTTGACCCGGCGTTCCGCCTGGCAGAAGAGAACCTCGCGGACGATTTGCGCCTGCTGAGCGAAAAGCCTTTCGGGAGGCCTGCGGAAAGGCTCCGGCATTGCTGGCAGCGCGAAACCGAACGGCTGCAGGATTTTGCTCGCTTCTGCTCCGCCGCAGCCGTCCAGGAGGCAGTCGCCGCTTTGGCGGCAAAATACCGCGCTCTCTCGGTCGGGCTTGCGGACAGCGAGAAGCCCACTCCCTGGCGTGCCTACGCCGCCGATATAGTGCCGAAGCGCCAGACTGTCGGGCTGCCCTACGATCTGGCCAAGGTACCGGTCCGGCAGCGCCGGCGCTTGCCGGACGGTGTGCTGTACGGTCCTTTCGCCAATATCCTGGCCAACCTGGATGGCCGCAAGGACTTGGGGCAGGTGATCCGGGAAGCAGAATATGAGTACCGCGCTGCGCTGTCTGAAGCACAGGTCAAGAAGTATGTCGATGCAGTCTGCTATCTGGCCGACTGGGGCTATCTGTCACTGCTGCAGGAAGTCCGGATTGGTGTTGAGGAGATTGTCGCTGCACTGCGCCAATTGGGAGTGCGGGAAGGCGATCTACTGCTGGTCCATTCATCATTGTCCGGCTGTGGCCATATCACCGGCGGTGCCATGAGCATCATCACCGCTCTGAAACAGGCGGTGGGCCCAGGCGGAACCTTGCTGTTCCCGACTTTCACCCGGCCGTATATCTATCTCGGAGATGTGCTGAACAAGAACTACAATTATCGGCCTTTCGACCCCGCGGACACCAGCCAAATCTGGGTCGGAGCTGTGCCGCAGGCTTTCCTGGAACAAAATCCTGCCCCTTTGCGCAGCCGTCACATCACCCATTCCTGGGCCGGGGTGGGGCCATTGGCGGAGGAGTGCCTCAGGCAACATCAGCCTTGCGATCCCCCCGCGGGTGAAAGCAGCCCTCTGGCCCTGGCTTGTCAGCACCAAGGCAAAGTACTGTTCTTCGGCTGCCCCCTGGCCTCAGTCACCTTCCTGCATTACCTGGAAACTCACTGCCAGATGCCATTCCTGCAGCCGGCTGTCTGTCGCCGCCGTACCCCGGACGGCGGACTGGAAACCGTGCTGATCGACAAACATCTGCCCGGACACCGCGATTTCTATTGCGGTAATCAAGCCCATAAATGCAAATTCTTCCGCCGCGCCTTCGAGCGGGGTCTGCAATTGCAGCAGACCAGCCTGGGGGTGGGGATGCTGCAGATGCTGTCATTGCCGCAGCTTTTCGAGATCGGCTGCCAGCTGCTGCGCGAAGACCCGCGGGTACTCCTCTGTGATGACCCTGAATGCACTTTCTGCCGCCAATTCTGAATCTGAGCCGTGCCGGCATCGCCAAATGATTTGAGATATGTCTGACCGCCTGCATAAAATCCGCAATTATTACAGTGAACGGGTTCATCCCCGTCTGCAGGGTTTTCAGATTTTAAGCTGGAGCAGCCGGGAAGCACAATACGGGCGTTTTCAAATCCTGCTGGAAACTCTGCAGCAGTGTTTTCCGCCGGATTATTGCCCTGTCCTGTTGGACCTCGGCTGCGGCCTGGCCGAGCTGGCTCAATTCCTGCTTGAACGCGGCTGCCAGGTCGACTACCGGGGCTGCGACATCACGGAAAAGGTACTGGTTGAGGCCCGCCGGCGTACTCCCGGCCTGAAGCTGGAATGCTGCGATGTCTTCCAGGCTCAGTCGCCCTACCCCGCAGAATCATTCGATGTGGTGTTCTGCTCCGGAATTTTCAACCTGGAGCTGGGTAACAATGACGCTTTTGCCCTGCACGCTTTGCTCCGCATGGTGCAGCTCTCCCGCCACTTGGCGGTGGCGAATTTCCTGCACCGGCGGACCCGCCGGCAATTCCAGGCCTGCCATTATTTCGATCCGGACGCATTGCTGGCCGGACTTAACCAGGCCGGTATCCCGGCAACCGTGCGCGAAGATTATCTGGAGAATGATTTCACCATTATCTGTCAAAAACCGGCTGCTGAGACCACCGAAGTGCCTGGACAAAGCTGACCAGCAGGACAAAGTGAAACATGCGGGAATGTAATGAGGCTGCAGAGCGGCGTGCGGGATTCGGGGAATTGCATAGGGACGTATGGGACGTATAAATAATAGGACGTAGGGGACGTATGAACAGAACAATGGGAACGGT
>JAAZIZ010000106.1 GCA_012800565.1 Lentisphaerota bacterium | reverse complement strand
CCTGGCCATCGTGGAGATTATTGGCGAGGATGGACAGCCCCTGCCGCCAGGACAATGCGGTGAAGTCACTGTGACCCCTCTGCAAGTGACCGGTATGCCGCTGCTGCGTTTCCGCACCGGCGACATCAGCTTCCAGCTGCCGGAAAAATGCGCCTGTGGGCGCAATACCTTGCGCCTGGGGCCGGTCCTGGGACGCCGCGCCCAAATGCTGAAAGTTCGCGGCACGACCTTGTTCCCCAATGTTTTTTTTCATGTCCTGGACGGCATTGCAGGCGTCGATAACTACTACCTGGAAGTCTCCGGCGACGCCTTGTCCGATGAGCTGGACCTCTATATTTCCTTCCATTCAGGGGACATTGAGAGCCTGCATATCCGCGAGGCACTGTATGCCCGCAGCCGTCTGCATATCAACCTGCACTGCGTATCCTGCGAGCAGGCGCGCCAGAAAGTCTTCGGTACATCGCGCAAACCAACACGCTTTTTCGACCTCCGCCAGAAGCAACCCGGACAGGATTGACATGATGTTCGACCCCTGTAAATATGATTTCACCGACCTTGAGATCAAGCAGGCAGCAACGCAGAATCGTCTGCTGTCGCTGGAGATCGAGTTCAACCGGCAATGCAATTACCGCTGCCCGTACTGCTATGCGGCGGCAACCGGAGATATGCGCAACGATTACGACCCCCGGGTCATCGATGCCGCAGTGCAGCAGGCGGCCGAACTCGGCGCCAGAAAAATCGTTATTTTAGGGGGCGAACCATTATTATACCGCAGCCTGCGCGAGAAGATTGAGATGATTTGCGCTCTCGGCCTGGGAGTCGAGATTTTCACCAACGGCTCAATGATGAGCCCGGAGCGGGCAGCATTCCTGTTTAAGAATTCCTGCCGCGTAGCGGTAAAACTCAACACCCGCAATCCTGAAGTGCATGACCGCCTCACCGGAGTCAAAAATTCTCTGGAGAACTCCCTGCGGGCTCTGCGCCTTCTGAAGGAGGCCGGTTTCACCTCCAAGATGCTCTGCGCCAGCACCATCATTTCCGCGGATAATATCAATGACGTCGTCGATTTATGGAAATATCTGCGGGAAAATGATATCACCCCGTATTTTGAAATTATGACCCCGCAAGGGCGCCTGCTGGAACACCAGGAACTCACCGTCGATGTCCATCGCCTGCACAATATTTTCCTGGAGTTGCAGGAGTACGACCGCTCTCTTGGGCACCACTGGGACGCCCAGCCGCCCCTGGTAGGCAACAAATGCCTGCGGCACATCTATTCGGCTCTGGTCAATGCCCAGGGCGATGTCTTCCCCTGCGTAGGCATCGACCTCAAAATCGGCAACATCCTGGATAAACCGCTCCGGCAGATTCTGAGTCACAGCGACATCATCAATGACTTGAAGAACCACCGCGAAATGATCAAGGGGCCCTGCCGCACCTGCGACAAAGCATCTACCTGTTACGGCTGCCGCGGCACCGCCTATCAGTTGACCGGTGACTACCTGGCCTCTGACCCGTTGTGCTGGCGCAATGCCGACAAGTTGGACCAGATTCAGAAGCTGCCACTGCCGGCGCAGGCATTTATGCCCCACCGTCCTCCGATGGCGATGCTGGAACTGATCCACCAGGCCGGGCCGGTAAACCTCCTCTCCGCAGTTATCCACCCCGATAACCGTTTTTTGCATTCCGGGGGCATCCTGGACCGGGCGGCGATTCCGGAGCTGGTGGCTCAAGCCGGTTCGGTAATGGACTCGTTCCACTATAATGGCCGGGTGCAGCCGGGCTTCCTTGCCCTCGGCCATTCCATCCGCTTCAGCCAGGATATCCACGCCGGCGATGAAATATTCATCTCTTTCAGCAGCGAAAACATCATCGGGGGCTGGCACCTGCTGAACTTCAGCATCAAAAATCAACGCGGTGAACTCTGCTCTCAAGGTGAGGTGAATGTATGCGCAGTCTGATTGCCGCACTGCTGCTGCTCTTTCTGGCCACGGCAGGTCTGCTCCAGGCCGAAAACTCCGTGCCGATGACGTGGCAAGAATTCGCCACCAGGCTGCAGCCCCTGGCGGGAACACACACAGTCCAGGCCGAGTACCGCCAGACCCGCCGTTTAAATGCCCTGGACTTCACATTTGAAATCCGCGGTCATCTGTATCAGGAGCAGGGCCAGCGGCTGCTGTGGGCCGCCATCACGCCGCTGCACTCGGTCTGCGTCTTCGAGCCCGAATCTTTCCGGCAATGGGATGCTGAGACCAACCAGGTAACCACCCTGTCAGGCAACGATATGCCCTGGCTGAAAATGCTTTTCCAGTACCAGAGCAACTGGCTGAACGGCGATCTCGCAGCCCTGGCCCAAGATTTCACCATTACGGTGCTGGACCAGCATACGCTGCAGCTGGTCCCGAAACGACAGGAATTCACCATGTTCTTCAATTTGCTGGAGATACGCTTCCGGACAGAATATGATGCCATTGAGAATATTACCTTCAAAGAGAAAAACGGAGACTCCATGATCATGGAATTCTTCAATATCAGGAATAACCAACCCATCCCCGCGCAAATATGGGAACTGCCCCCCAAATAAATATCCTGGCCGAAAAATTGCTGATTATGGTCTTACGCCGGCAGGTCTTGGTCTGGCTGGCAATAATCGTTCTGCTGCTGCTGGCATTCTTCGCAGCGGCACTGGGAAATTACCGCAACGATCTGAGCCAGATGTTTCCGCACGGCTCAATTTCCGGCAATATGTACCGGGTGATGGCCAAAAGCCGTCTTGGAGAATCCGTGCAGCTGGAAATCGACTCCGGTCAGCCGGGTGGTGCGGCAGCATTGTCTGCCGCCGCCGCAACCCTGGCTGAGCGGCTGACTGCCTGGCCGGAAATCACAGCCGTGGATTACCAGCTCAGCAGCGCGGCCACTGCCGCGCTGTCGGACTTCCCTGCGCTATTGCCATTGTTGCGTGACGCATCCATTCTGGCGAGCGCCTCGCCGGAACAGGCCGTGCGCAAAGCCAAAAAGGCCTTGATGCTGCCGGCTGCACCGATCAATACTTTGCGCCTGGACCCTTTCGGCTGGAACGCGCAGTTCCTGCAGGAGTTGCGTACCTTGCAGCAGCTCTCCGGGCTGAAAATCTCTCTCCAGCATCCATATATGACCGACGAGAGCGCCGAGCGCCTGTTGCTGAACCTTCATCTCGATCTGCCCGAGGGAATTGATGCTCAACGCAGCGGGGAATTATTCCAGCGTCTGCGCGACGAAGCCTCAGCGCTGCTGCCCTCCTCGGCCCGGCTTACCATCATCTCGCCCTTGCTCCACAATATGGAAAATGAGCAGACCATCAGGGGCGATATTTACAAAATCAGCCTGGCCTCAATGCTGGCTCTGGTACTGCTGTTTTTATTCGTCTACCGCGGGGCACTTGATGCAGTATGGATTCCAATGCTGCCTTTCGCTTCCACTGTGCTTGTCACCGGGGCTCTGGCCGTAATCTTCCAGAACATCTGCCTGCTCATCCTGGGTGTCAGCGGCAGCATTGCGGGCCTGGCGGTGGACCAAGGCATATACAGTTACACTGCTTTCAGCGGCCGGCAGCGAATCAGGAAGCTGGCCGGGCTCTTCCTGCCGCTGTGCATGAGCGCCCTGACCTCCGCCGCAGTCTTTCTGACCCTCGGATTCGCAGGCATAGAGGCATATCTGCAACTGGGAATTTTCGCCGCCAGCATCTTGCTGGTCAACCTGCTGCTGTCGTTCTTCATCCTCCCAACCCTGCTGGGAAAACGCCAGGAACTGCATTTTTCCTTTGCCAGCTTCCATCCCCGACTTGGCCAGGCCCGGGTGATTACGGCCCTCTGGCTGCTGCTCTGCCTGGGCGCGGCAATACTGCTACCAGGCAACAAAATCGATTTCAATCTCAGCGCCCTGGACGGCACCAGTGCCGAGACTCTTCAGGCTGAGCAGGATTTTCAGCAACGCTGGCGGACTGCTGAAGCCGGGGATATGATCGTAGTCACCGGCACTGGCCAGCAAGAAATTCTGGAACACTGCGAAAGACTGGAGGCCGAACTGCCTTTAGCCGGTCGCTGCTTCCATCCTGCGACCCTCTGGCCTTCACAGCAGAAACAACGTAAAAACCTCGAATCCTGGTGTCACCCCGACTGCACCAGGCGCTTGCAGGAGCTCCAGAACCATCTGGCCGATGAATGCCGGCAGGCAGGGTTGCCGGCAACGTTTTATCAGCCGTTTTTTGCCTCTTTGCAGGCAGGCTGCAGCAACGGCCTGGAACAAAATGCGCCGCCTTTCCTGCAGGAAATAAACGGCAGACTCCTCCGCCAGCAGCAGGATTCCGGGACTGGCTTGTTCTTTTTTGCCGCCCAGCAGAGCGAACAGGATAAACTGGCGCTGCTGCGGGCTCTGGATGCAGCCGGAAATTGCGCCTGGCTCTCGAATGAAGCTTTCCGTCTGGCTGGCATGACTGACCTGAAGCCGATCCTGACCAAGGTGCTGCTGCTGGCCGTCATTGCGGTTCTGCTGTTGTTGCTGCCGGTATATCGCTCACCTTGGAAACTTGCCCTGATTTTCCTGCCCGGCCTGACCGCTGCCCTCTGGTTCACAGGCTTGCTGGCGGCATCTGGCTCGCCTCTGAACTTGGCCAGCTGCTTTGGCATGATTATTCTGATCGGTTTAGTCATCGACTACGGCATCTTCGCACTCCATAACTACGCCACAGAAAGCAGCACCAACGTCCCGACCGCTGTTTTCCTGTCAGCCACCACTACCCTGTTTACTTCCGCCGCGTTGCTGTTTTCCCGCCATCCGGTGCTGTTTCATACCGGGCTGGTACTGTCCTGTGAAATCCTTTTTACTGCCATCACCGCCCTGTATGTGATTCCAGCCTTGCTGGTGGCCCTCCGCAAACGCCCTCCCCGGAGTACACTGCTGGCGGCAATCTGCCTGACCTTTCTGGCCGTTGGCTGCAGGAGTACTTCTCCAGAGGAGCTCTTCGCTCCCCGCCGTCTGCGCGGAACCGAGGCGGCCCACGAATGGCAGGCCTTCCAGGCAGCGCATAACCGCGCCGGAACCCAGCTGCTGAACCTGAAAGTCGATATCTGGTGGTACAGCTTCCCGATGCTCCTGGCTATACAGAAAGACCCCGCCACCCGGAAAATTGCCGCCACCGGCATGCTTCCCTCCGGCGCGGTGCTGTTTTCCGTCAGCGGCAGCGATGGTCAGGAGCTCAGCAAGACGGTCTCGGAAGTCTTCCCCGAGATTGCCAAACGGAAGATTTTCGCTACCATCTACCAGGATTTATGCAATATCTTCTTCACCGCTCCGCCAGACTGGCATTTCCCGCTGGTGACCTCAATCCCCGTGCAACGCCAGCTGCCGGACGGCGAGCAGCAATCCTTGGCCGGCAAGCCGTTGCGGCTGGTACAAAAAAGGCTTGGTACATTTCCAAACCGGGAATGGATTGTATATTATTCCGAATGGGATGAGGACCTGACCTCCTGCACTGAGATTGTTTACAAGAACTACCGCACCGGATGCAAATTCACATTCCGGCCTCCGCGCCAGGAACAGCAAGATACGCCATGAGCTTATCATATATCCAATCTGAACTGCAGCAGCGCCTGAGACCGGCACCACGACAAGCCAACGGCGCATTCAGAAGCAGCATCACTTTCGACCGGGATTTTTGCGGCTTCGACGGACATTTTCCCGGCAACCCCATTGTTCCCGCAGTATGCCTGCTCTCGGCCGCAGTACTGCTGGCGGGAGATGCCGCCGGCTGCCCGTTGCAGCTGCAGGAAATTACCAACATGAAATTCAATCAGTACCTGGTCCCCGGCGATACCGCCCATTTCGCCTGCCGGCTGGCTGAGCAGCCCGGGGGCGGATATTCTGCTGCAGTCACCATCACCGCCAATGAAAACAAAACAGTGGGCCGGCTGCGGCTGCTGCTGACAAAATGACCATGCGACGCAAAAAACAATACTTCCAGACCTGCCCCGGTGATCCGCCGCCAATCAGCATCCTGGTCAGGCATCGGCTGACTTTCAGCGAAGTGGACGCGCTGGGCATTGCCTGGCACGGGCATTATCCCAGATTCTTCGAGATCGCGCACACAGAGCTGATGCGCAAAATCGGCTTGACCTATGACGAATACCATCGTTGCGGCATCGGTGCCCCCATAGTGCAGTGCCACGTGGATTATTTCGCACCCCTGCTGCTCGACGAGGATTTCAGCATCCGGGCGACTTTGAACTGGAGCGATGGCGCCAGGCTCAATGTCAGCTATGAAGTGCGCAAGCCAGGCGGGGAACTTGCCGGCACCGGCTACACGGTGCAGATGCTGTTCGACCTGCAGACCCGCGAACCGTACATCTTTCCGCCACCGCTCATAGAAAAAACCTGGGAACGCTGGAAAAACCGGGAATTCCATGACTGAACCAGCCACGCATATCCTTTTCGCCGACGCAATCTCTGCCGCCGGCAACCACTGCCTGCAGGCCGAGCAGACTTTCTTTGCCGGTCACCAGGCATTCAGTGTACCGGAACACTTCGCCGCCCACGCACTGAAACACGGCCTCTGCTCCGGATTGCAACCCCAGCCGGGAGAATCACGCGCCGTGGCTTTATTCGACCGCCTGGCCGAACGCCTGCCGCACCTCCCCCCTGACACCGCCATCTTCCTGGCGACTACCGTCGGCGCTATTGACTGCCTGGAACAAGCCCAACCCACCGCAATGCCAGATTGCCCGGGGATACTCCTGGACACCGTAAAAAAACGCTTCCCGCAGCATCAGGCCATTTTGATTTCCGCCGCCTGCGCTTCAGGACAGATTGCCACCGCCTGCGCCATGCGGGCACTGCGCCGGAACCGCTGCCGGACCGCATTGGTCATCGGACTGGATATCACCAGCGAATTCGTAACCTCCGGATTCGCATCCCTGGGAGCAGTCTCACGGACCATAACCCGGCCCTACGATAAACATCGCGACGGACTGCTGCTGGGCGAAGGCGCAGGTGCCCTCCTGCTGAGCCAGGAATCGTCCAGCAGTGCACTGGGGCGACTGCTGGCAACCCGCGAGTCCTGCGACGCCGCCCATATCACCGCCCCGGACCTCTCCGGCCAACAACTCTCATCACTCATCAGTGCCCCTCTGCAGGAGGCAGGAATCATGCCTGCCGATATCGGCGGGATCATCGGACACGGCACGGGGACACTGTACAACGACCAGTCGGAAATTGCCGCCCTCACCAAGGTTTTCGGTTGCTGTACAGCCGGCCCGCCACTGGTCTCCATCAAGGGCAATATCGGGCATACCCTGGCGGCCTCGGGAATACTGCAGACCGTCTATGGACTGACTTTCCTGCGCCGGGCTCAAATTCCGCCGCAGGCGGGATTGCGCAGCCCCGCTTTGGGCGCAGAACCATTCGTCGCCACTGCAGCGCAGAAAATGCACTCGCCCTATCTGCTGTCCCTGAATGTCGGCTTCGGAGGCCTGAACAGCGCATTGTTGTTGGAGGCTCAACCATGATCACTGCCGCAGCTTACCTGGATTGCCAAAAAGCCCTGCTGCTGCACCGGCCGGGGCTCGACTATAGCGACCTGAGCGAACTCAAGAAGATCATCACTACCGGCCTGCAGCCCCGTATCGCCGCCGATCTGGAAGACTTCCGCCGAGCCGGCAACGCGGTGCGCCTGGCGCAGCTGGGAGCCATCCTGGTCGCTTCGGACTGCCCCGAGTGGTCGTCTGCAGATACCGCCTGCATCGGCTGGAACGGCGAAGGCTGCGCCCAGGCCAACCGCACCTACTGGGATGACTTCCTGGCACATGGGCGAGAGACCGGGCGAGGCATGTTCTTCGTCCCGACTTTGCCCTCCATCCCGGCCTGCGAAGCAGCCATCACCCTCAAAATCCACGGTCCGGTGTGGTATTTCTCCACTGCCGCTGACACTGGGCTGCTCTTTGCCGTCTTGGAGGACCTGTTCCACGGCAACCCGACCTTGCGGCAAGTGCTCATTGCCGAAATTAATACCGATTCGGCCTGCCTGCTGCTCTGGCGTCCTTCCGGGACTCCGCTGCCCAGCTGCCAGACCTTGAAGGAGCTGTTTTTTCACCTTAAGGACTCCCGCTCATCATGAAGCTGAAACTGATTTACCCCAAATGGCCGAAACTGCCCAATCAGCCTGAATTCAACCTGCCACCGATGGGGCCAGTGTCTTTCGCCGCCACCCTTCCCGACTACGTCACGGTGGATTTCTGCGACGAGAATGTCGAACCGCTGGACCTGAAGGACTCCTGCGACCTCTATGCAATTTCCTGCATGCTGACCTGCCAGACTCCGCGGGCCTACCAAATCGCCGACGAGCTCCGGGGCGCGG
>JAAZIZ010000105.1 GCA_012800565.1 Lentisphaerota bacterium | reverse complement strand
GACAAGTCGGACAGGTCGGACAAGCTCACCCCCTGTGAAATCCTAGTGATTCTTAATCTCGACAATCTGCGTAATCTGCGGATAAAATACGCTCGGAGCTCTTTTGGGACACCCTTTAATATAATAATCGCCTTTCGGCCTGCACGCCATCCCGCAGGCAAACATCTTCCTGCCGCTCCATTTCCGGCTCCGGAGTTGTAAAACCCGATCCAGGCAGTAATTTATCTGCAGTTATCCCGACCGGGCCAGATGGCCCCTGCACCTCTCCCGCAAGACCGCGGCGCTTGCCGCTTACTGCCGCACCCTCATCACCTCCATTGAGCCATGTCCTGTACCGAAGAAAAAAACTCCATTCCGCACGTTGTCCTCCTCGCTCGATACATCATCTACACTGCTGCGGTATTCCTGCTTTTCCTGAGCATTCCGCACTGGCGCAACAACAATTCGATCGCGTTCTTCAAAGAGAACGGCTGCTTCGAATGGCTGCAGTTCGCAATGCTCTGTGCCTCGGCTGCGGTTCTCCTCGCCGGCCGCCGCATCTGCCCCGATTCCCGGCATATCCTATCCTTGCTGGCCGCCATAGCCGCTTTCGCCGCCGGGCGGGAGCTGGACAAAATTCTGGATGCCTTGCTCCCCGTCCTGGGCTGGAAAGTCGTCTTCCTGTTCCTTGTCGCCGCAGCGGTATATTGCTGGAACGCACGGCAGGACTGCATAAAACAGATACTCCATTTCGCCGGCAGCTACGCTTTCACCATGATGTGGGCGGCTTTTATTATCGCTGTGCCGCTGGCCCAGCTGGTCGGTGACGGCACTTTCCTGTATACTTTCCTGCAGGATGACTATAACCGCCTCTACAAGCGGATTTTCGAAGAAGCCTGCGAAGGGGCAGGATATCTGCTGCTGTTCTTCGCCAGCCTCGAAAGTGTGCTTTTTCTGAAGCAGCATCCCCCTAAGGCAAACGCCGCAGACAGCAGTGTCGATTCTGCCGCCCAGGACTGAAAATTACGGCAGGCCGCAGAGTCTGCCGAGAGATTAACCCAGGAAGGAAATCAGCGATGTTGGAAATCACGAATTTGCGTCAAGGTGCGGTATTGAATCACAACCACGGCCGGGAAGATGCGCGTTCACTGACTGTGCATCTGGAAGGTCTGTCCGGCAGCGGCTATCCGGTTAAAGTCAATGGCCGCCCGGCAACAATGGAAGGCCGGCGCTTCTCCACCGACGTCACCCTGGACCGGAAAATCAACCAGGTCACGGCTTCAGTCCTGACGCCTTTCGGGACTTATTCCCAGGAGCTGACTCTGGTCTGGGACAAAAAATCCTTCCGCCGCTGCAATTTCTACATCGACGACCATATATTCTTCCTGACTGACCTGGCCAAGGAGCGCCCGAAGCGTGCCTTTGAGCATTTCTATCTGGCCGGCCTGAAGAAAATCCACGACCGGCTGGGCCTGAAAGTCACCCTGAACTGCTTCTACCACAATGACCACCATGAGTTCACCCTCAACCAGGTCCCCGATATCTGGAAACAGGAATTCATAGATAACTCCGACTGGCTGAAGCTGTCTTTCCATTCCTACAGCGAATTCCCCGACCGGCCATACCTGGAAAGCAGCGTCGAGGAATTCTCCCGTGATTACGACCTGATACAGAACGAAATCATCCGTTTCGCCGGCGAGCAGACCTTTATCGCGCCAGTGGTCATCCACTGGGCGAATGTGCACCCGGTCGTGGCCGCCGAATTCATCCGCCGCGGCGGCCGGTGCTATTCCCGGTCGTTCAGAGCCCGGGTCATGGGCGGTCCAAGCCTGGCTGACCGCCAGCGCGGCGGCGATATGAGCAGCATCGAAAAACGCTCCTCGTCCGGCCAGGACCGCCGGACACCGACCGAAGCTTTGATGTTGCATTACGACTTCCCGGAAGAAGACAGCTACCTCAACTCGCATCGGGTTTATTACGATCCGGCCCTGGAAGTTTTCTTCTCTGCTGCCGGCGCCTGCTGCTGCAATCTTACCCCACTGGCAGAAATTCCGGAAAAATACAGCAATTATTTCCGCAATGCGGAAAAATTCGGGGTTGAGGTTTGCGGCGGCGCCAGCCACGAGCAATACACTTTCCCGTATTACCCGAATTATATCCCGGACCACTTGGCACGCATTGAGGAAGCCACTCGCTGCATGGTCGAGGACTGGGGCGGCCAACCGGTGTTCTTCAGCGATGGCCTGCTCGGCAACACCGCCTGGGAATAAGCGGCTGCCGGCACCTGTCCGCGTCTTGACCATATTTGCTGCTGACACTCTTTCCGACGGAGCATCATGATGAATACAGAGCAGCTGAATCAATTCCGGCCCATACCGTTCTACTTCCTGAACAGTACCGCGCCCGCAGACCTTACCCAAGAGGCGATCAACCTGGCCATGCAACAGGTCCGGGCAGCGGGCTACGGCGGCATCGTGCTGTTCAACAAACCGCCGGATGGCTTCGATAAAGAGGGATATTTGTCAGATTTCTGGTTTGAGGTTACTCACCGCTTCATCCTGGCAGCACGCGCAGAACAGCTGGCATTATGGATCAATGACGGATTCAATTACCCGCCGGGTGAAGCCGGCGGGAGAATCCTGCAGCGCAACCCCGAACTGCAGCAAATGCGGCTGCGCCCCAACCCGGATGGACGCCTCGAAGTCGTCACGGTGCCATGGGGCTTTCCAGCATTCGAGGAGCCGGAAAGCTCACGCTTGTTTATCGAAATCGTCTATGAAGAATACTTCCGGCGCTTCCAGGAATATTTCGGAAACGGCATCAGCGGATTCTTTTCCGATGCCGACAACCGCCGGGTAGACGCCGGAACGGCGCATAAATTATCCGGCGAGAAATTCTATCCCTGGAGCCGAAATTTCTCCGCCGCTTTCGCCAATCGTTTCGGATACACCCTGGAAACGCGCCTGCGTGGTCTGTTCACCGGCACCGATCAGACCGTACTGCGCGATTACTGGCGCCTGACTGGCGAGCTCTATCAGCAGTGGTTCCGCAATAATTTCCGCTGGTGCCAGGAACATAATCTCAAATATACTTTCCATACCTCCGATACCGGTCCGCTGGAATTCAAAGACTGCTACCGCTCTTCAGCGTTCTCGGAAGGCGCACCCCTGGAACTGCTGCAGCACGCCGACTTTCCCGGCACCGATCATGAAATCGCGGTGCTGGACGGTGGCACCCATTACGATGCCCGCCTGTTCCATCCGGCAGTGACCCTGGGCGGCGGAATGGAACGCTCACAGCACCCGAGCTTCTACCACACCGCAACCGACCTGCGGGCAAAATACGCCGCCAGCGCAGCCTACCTGTACCGCCGGCCGCGAGTGATGTGCGAGATGTTCGCTGCCACCAACTGGGGAGCCACGTATGAAGAACTGCGCAAAATCGCAACCTGGCAAATCCTCCAGGGGGTGAACTTTATCGTCCCGCACGCAGTGCATCACCGCCTGCACCGCAGCACTAAATTCTTCGCCCCGCCGGAATTCAGGCACAGCCTGCTGCGACACGGCCTGCGTCAATTCAATGACTGGCTGGCCCGCTGCTGCCAGGCCGCCGCGCAGGGCGAATATCCGGCCGAAATTGCCGTCCCCGATCCCACTGAACAAGTCTGGCAAGGGCACAGCAGCGCGCCGTTCTTCCGTCTCTGCGACCGCTTGAACCGCTCCGGCCTGAACTACGTCATCTGCGACCAAAAGCACGCCGGGCAATTCCTGCATCTGCTTGACCCGGAACAACCGGAACAGCCATTACCGGCACCGGGGTTCGATTTCAGCGGCGGAGAACTGGCCGCCATGCACCGGCGTCTGCCGGATGGCAGTGAGGTGCTGCTGCTCGGCAACGTCTGGAGTGAGCAAACCCTGCGCGGACAGCTGACTTTCAAGGGCAGCAGCTATGAGCTTGAACTGGCGTCCGGCGAAATTGCCATCCTGGGCGGTCCGCAGGAAAATTACCGCCGCCCGGTTAAGGCTCTGCTCCGGCGGACTCTTGACGCTGCGCTGCCGGTAGTCTGGGATGAGCCGAACTGCATCCCTTTCGAGCAGCAGTTGTCTTTCCGCCGCAGCAGCGCCTTAGGGCTCCGGCTGCTGGTGCCCGCAGAGCTGTCCGCGGCAGTCTTTCTGTCCGGAGAAAAGCTTTGCGGCGGCCGCCCGGAGCGGGTCTTTGCTGATGAATATGTCAGCTTTGCCCTGCCGCCGGAATGCGGTGAGACGCACATCAGCCTGAATACTGCGGCTTCTTTCGCCACCCCCTGTCTGCTGACCGGAGATTTCGATCTGGAACTGCAGACCTTTACTGATTATCATTGCCGCTGCATGAGCAGCTATATGCTGGATATGTATGCCCCGGCCCGGGCCGAATTCACTCTCAAGCCTCGGCGGCAGACTCTTGACCCTGCCCGCGGCTGGGAAGTCCAGGGACAGGTCTTTTATTCCGGGAAAGTCAGCTATGACCTCGGCCCGCAGGAAATCCTGCCCGGAGACGAACTCTGGCTGCCTGCAATCAGTGGCATTGCAGAGCTGGAGGCCGACGGCCGCTGTATCGGCCAGCGCATCTTCTCGCCCTGGCGCTTCCCTCTCGGAGAACTGCAGGGTCCTGTCCACCTGAAGCTGCATTGTTACAACACTATGGCCAACCGCCTGGAGCGCTATGCCAAACCCAGCGGTTTGCTGGGGGCACCGCAAATCGTCGCCGTCGCCCCAGATTGCTGAAGCGCCCTTGCCGGCAGAGTCATAAGCCCACCTGCAGGAGCATTGACCTTACTTCCACAGATGGCAGTTCCGCCACATCGGCCAGGTATGGTGAGCAATCGCAGGCATATTAACCGCGAAGGGCTCGCGCAGATAAGTGCTGCGCAAAAACTCCACATGCGCCTGTACATATTCCCGCAACTCTTTGCGGTTGGCGGCCTGTTCATAATAATACAAGCGCAGAAATTCTGCTTCGCGCCGCGCGAATTCCAGTCCTGTCTGCAGGAAATCAATCCGGCGCCGGGCACGGCTCTCCGGTTCGGTCTTGGCGGCAGCATCCTGCAGCGCCTGAGCCATCGCCTGCAAAACCGGCGGCGTATAATAGTATGGAATTTTTTCCGTCAGTGAGAGCGACTCCATGCTCAGGTCCTCCTGTTCACTGATTTCCTCGACCTTATTTGCCGCCAGGCGGTCGGTGAGTTCTTCGCACAAGGCAAAGTATCTGCGCACATCTGCCGCGCCCGGACCGAAACCGGTGCGGCAGTAATCCTGCACGATATCCTCCAGCTCCTGCGCAGGGTCCCACATCAGCTGCGCCAGGACATAATAATTCAGGCCGCTCGTGGCCCAATGATGGATCAGGGAATCAAAATCAGTGGAAATCATCCCCGTCTGCCAGCAATGCTTGATATCACGATCAAGCTTGCGCACATACACGCAGGGCATACCATGCCCCTGTAGCAGCAAATTCGGCCGCAAACTCAACTCCTTGGCCAGGCCGGCCCAGTAATCCCAGGTCGCGCGGTCGCGCTCCAACGCCTGGTCATTGAAATACTGCAGCCCGACATAGCTGACCATAAAATTCTCCGGTACATCCTGATAATACCAGGGCGGCGCCGCATAAATGGAATATGCCAGGTACATCGGAGTCATATCCGGGGCTACGGCCTGGACCTGCCGGGCAACCTCACAAGTAAAGCGCAGAACCCGATCGGTTATGCCCGGATACTGAAAAACCGGCCGGTTCCTGCCCAGGAACACCCGCCAGGTCTTGAGCTGGTCTGTCTGCGGGTCCCAGGCGCGGCAAGACGGGCAGAAACAGAAGATGTCCCAGGAGCCGCCGTCCGATGGTGACACCGCAAAATAACGCAAGTCTTCCCGGCGCTGTTTTTCTGCCAGGATATCCGCTGCGGCCTGCCGGATCACTTCGGGGTTGCTTTTGCAGATACGCACATCCGCCTCATGGACCGTACGCGTACCATCGAACTGCAAGGCGAAGAATTCCGGCCGGTCCGGGAAGCGTTCCCGCCAGGAATAAAAATTGCCTCCACCGGCTATCGGCAAGCGCCCGCCCAGCCGCTGCACCGCCCACCAGTCAGCGTTTCCCTGCAGCGGCTCCTGAGTCTCCCGCGGGTCCAGCCCCATACGGTTACAGCCGTTAAGGAAGGCCGGCGTACGATTCAGCTTGACTTCTTCTCCATCCGGCGCTTTCCAGATGTTCACCCCACTGGACAAACCATTGCGAATACCGCGCTGACGCAATCCCGCCCGATCGCTGAATGTCCCCTGGGGAATGGCGATAGTCGTATCTGTGGGGTAAGCTTCGCCCGATTCTCCTGGCCACAGGCATCTGTAGCCGAGATATTCCCGCAGAAAAGTCTCGACTGCCAGAGACAGATTGCCGGCGCTGATGCTGACCACGCTGCCACGGCAGGCAATCTGAACTTCGTCCTCCGACAAAGACTGCTCCGGCAGCAACCCGGCCTCACGGGCCAATTGCGTCTCGCCCAGCGAGATCACCGCCGGAAATGCCTGCTCGCCAATTTTATACAGGCGCGTTTCCGCGGAATCCTGCGCGATCTGCAATTTCTTTTCAACGACCACCGGCCAGTCTGCACCACCGATCAACGCTCCCACCTTAGCCAGCCGACGGGCCGCCGCCAGCAGCGGGCTGCGGGCGGCAGGCACCACAATACAGGCCCGGGCTTGCCCTTCACTTCTCAGAACCAGCGGCGGACCGGCAAGGTCCTGCCGCTGGCGATTGCTGGCCAGCGGACGCAATTTTCGTTCCCGAGGCGGCAGCGGCGCAGCTCTCTTCGGCCCCAGCGGCACTGGCTCCCAGACCGCCCGCACCTCGTCCAGCAAGGCCGGCTCCTCCTCCAGAATAATGCTATGCAGCATTTTAGCAAACGGGAAGTACTGCTCCAGGCTGGCATTGGCAGTCTGATTATATGGTTGCGGGAAAGTAGTAAAGGAGGCACTCAATCTGGCATTGCAAAAATATACTTTCCCCTGGTCGAGCGCATTGACTGCCAAAACCGCCGCATCTTCAGCGCCGATACAAGCCTTGGCACCATGCAAGCCGGTCAGCCCGGAAAACGGCCCGTGCAGCATAAATTTGCCGACATCGGGATGGGCTCCGACTCCTGCCATAAGCGGCTCATCACTGAGCAATACCTTTGCTTCTCCATCTATCGTGGAAACTTTTTCCGCCCCCAGCAGTTCTCCGAATTTTTCCGGCATTGCGGCACCGGCTGGCCAGAGGCAGCCGTCGCCCAGGAAGATTATGCACCCGCCTTTTCGGACGTACTCAAGCGCCGCCCCCCAATCGTTGCGGGGAGAAAGCAAATGCCTGGTTTTGGGGTCTGTACCTCTGCCCAGCAAGTATATCACCGCAGAATATTTTTCGTAATCCGCCAGGGTATTGCTCCAGGGCAGGGACTCTACGGCTGGCTTGCGGGCATCCCATTGCGGATTAAAGACCGTCTTAAGCAGGAGTTCCTGCAGACGCAGAGCCGAGGGGCTGACCACCAGAGCGACCGGACGGGCCGACAGAACGCCCGCCAGTAAGAGCAGATAAATGATTTTATGCATGATACCTCACCAATCATTGCGCTCCGGAACCAAAACCCGGGTCAATACAACGTACTCCAATACGGCTTGGCGGCCTTGTTTCCTGCAGTGTTATAATCCCTGGCCTGAATGCCGAAATAGGGCATGGCCAGCGGGAAAGCCTGCAGATGACCATCATAGAACAAGGTGTTGTTGTTGCCATTATGCGGGAATACATTCCGGTACTCCCAGTAAAAACGAGTATAGACACACCCGCCCGACTGACGACTAATCTCAGCCGCCATAATTTTTTGCGCCGTGCGCTTGACTTTGTAAACCGGATGCTGCCCATCACCATAAAAAACCCGGTCCGCCCAGGCATAATAGACCTCGCCGGTGGGAGAGTCGGCATAGGGATTGAGATGCGTGACCGGGCAGAACAGCGCCGGGCCCTTGCTCCTGGCCACCCCAGGAGTGCCACTGGTCATCTGATAGCCGTAATAATTGGCGAGCAGCATATAAATCTTGGTCGCGGTGGTGCAATAAGGCAGGTAATCGTCGTATTCCTCGCAGTACAGGAAATTCGCCAGATAGAACTGCTTGAGATTCCCGGCACATTTGCTCTGCTGGGCCGCTGCCCGGGCTTTGCTCAGAGCGGGCAGCAGCATCGAAGCCAGCACAGCAATGATGGCAATGACCACCAGCAGCTCAATCAAGGTAAAACAACCATGGGATAACAAGAACAGAGAACGGCGCCTGAATTTCATGATTTCACCTCTTTCGCTAGTATTGTCGCGGGTCGGAAAAACTCATCGCATGCACTTCTCGTCTGGGCAGCCCAGCTGCTCTTTATCCATCCGGGGGCAAAATACGGGCAAATAGCTTCTCTGTAGTCGCGATGGCCAAAGCCCTGCCACTGGAAAGAATTATCTTGTCGAACAGCTTTGGCAGCAAGGCGAAGGCCTCCTCGCCACAAAGCGACGATGCCACCAAACAATATGGCCGCGCCGCCACCTTGTCAGGATGATCCTGGAAATAGCGCAGATAGCCGCGCAACGGATCGCCGTACAGCAACACCGCCTCGATACGCTCTCTTTCAAACAGCCGTTTGAACTCGTTATAGCCATCATTGTCACAATGGCAAATCAATTCCGGGCCAGTGCTGATCCCGCGGTCTGCCGCCGCCTGCCGGAATCCCTCCAGGCACATCCGGTCGGACAGGCTGTCACCATAGCCGAACAGACACCCCATCCGGAGTCCCCGGAGCTGATCCGGAAACGCCGCGCACAGCTTTTCCCGCACCGCCTGCACCGCGTGGTCACTGGGCATCTGCGGATGCCGGGCGGCAATATCCCGGTACCCAAAGACCATGTACAGGATTTGCAATCGCGCCAAATCATCCAGAAATTTATCAGTGATATGATGACCATTGATGACCATGCCGTCAAAATTGGAGTCCTGCTCCAGCATCTTGCTGATGCTCTCCCGGCTCCAGTAGTTGTTCAGCATTACCGGTTCGAAACCGTATCCATAGGATACCTGGAACACGCCGTCGGTGGTCTGACTGCAAAACATCGGGTTGACATCATTCAGGATATAGGCAATGCGGTGGAAATATCCCGGCCGCAACGTTGAACTGACGTAGTACCCGCTGCCCGGGCGGGCAAAAATCAAGCCCGCCACCGCCAGATGACGCAATGCATAATGCACCACGTTGCGGTCCAAGCCGTACTGCGCCGCCAGGTCGCGCACGCTAGGCAGACGCTGCCCGGGCCGGTACTCGCCGTCATGCACCGCCTTTTTCAAGGCCAGCATAAGCGTCAGGTACAGCGGTGCGAAAGCCTGGTTGCCATTGTTGCCGGACTTAGCCATCCTCTGCCTGCCTGATGCAAAAGTTATTCCAGGACCATACGGATGTTGTCAAGATTGAGCCGCAACGCCTGCGCGCCGGGATTGCGCAACTTCAGCCCCAAGGTATACTCGCCCGGCTCTACCAGCAGACGTTGGCAGCCGATCTGGTTCCATTCGCGGGGCAGAACAATCTCACGGTTCAGCCAGCTGGCTTTCACCGGCTTGCCATTGACCTGTACCTCCAGGCAGGACAGCGGATCGCCCTCATTGAGCAGCCAGAGGCTCAGCCACAGCCCTCTTTTGGCTTCGGCTACCGCGGGGCGCAGCGAGGTGACCGACAGCTCGGCTCCGGGCTGCAATAGCGCCTGCAGACTGACGCCTTGATTGGCGTGACTGGTAACCATATAGTTGTTGCGTTCGTCGTGGTTGGTTCCGGTGACGAATTCGTACTCTGCCTGCCCTTGACTGACCTTGATGTCCCAGCTGTAGCCACGATACTCAAAGGAACCATTGACCAGATAGCTGAATTTGTTAGCGGCCAACTCGATATCCGCGGCTTCCGCCAGAGTCTTCCACGGCCGCAGATGTAACGAGGCGGCTGAAATGAACTGCCCGATATCGATGGCAGAGCGGTCGGCCAGGGAGAGCAGGAAATGCCCGCGTTTGTTTTCGGCCGCAATCAGGCCCTTGGCAATGCGGCTCAAATTTGAACGTTCCATACGCACCACCTCTGCAGCGGGCTGAACCAGCGACATATCCACCCCGGCAGCCGCCAGCATCTGCCGGGAGCGAATGCATTCGGTCATTATTTCGGCAAAGGTATGCCCGTAAAAGATAAATTCCACCCGGTCCTTCTGTTCCTGGCTCTGCGCCTGCTTCTTAGCCAGCTGCAGCAGCGCTTTCCCTTCCTTCAGGAAGGCCGGCGTGAATATTTCCAGATATTCCACATGCCGGGCCGCATAGCCGTTGGAATAATGCTGCTCAATCTCCGAAGGCTCGCGGCCGGCAAGCGCGGTTTTTACGGTCGCCAGCCGATCCTCAACAAAATTAAAATATTGCAGCATGGTCTTGCTGGCGGCGCCAAAGCCCTTGTCGCAAAAATCCTGCAACAGCTGGTCGCGGTCCAAGGTCGGGTCCCAGGCCATTTTGGCCAGGATATAGAGGTCGCTGGCCCTGGCGGCGAAAGAGTTGCCCGTCTCGCCATAGATGCCGGCCGCATTGACCGAATGCAGCAGCTTCAGGTTCTCGGCGATTTTCCGGCTGTTGAGCACCGGCAGGTCCAGCGTGTAATGCGTCCCCCAGTATTCCCGCCCGATAAGCCTGGCACCCAGTTTCCCCAAGCCGAGAATACGCTCGTTTGTCGCTTTTTCCTGCGCAGTATCATAATGCAGCTCAGCCTGATAACAGAGCGACAGATAAACATTCGGGGGAAGCTTGGTAATATTTTCAGGCACACCCGAGAACCAGCTGTAGGAAAACATCCCCACCTTGGCCTCCGGATTCAACTTGTACACCTGAGTGGCCACATCGGCGAGAAAATCGTACATCCGGTTAGTTAGATAATATCCCTCACTGTACATTTTCTGGCCGGCATCCTGCTGCAGACATTTTTCACACTCGCAAAAACCATATCCGTCATTGGGTGAAATCGACTGCATCTCTCCGGTCTCAGCGGCCCGTTGCGCCACCCGCTCGGCAATGATGCGCCGGACCTCCGGATTACTGGTGCACAGCTGTGAACAGGTCTGGATGGTACTGTCCCAGGTCCGGGTCGGCTCCTTGGGTTTGACCAGCCCGACCCAGCGTTCCGGCGAGACCAGAGAATAATACTCAGGATGCTCCTTGCCGTATGTGCTTCGCGGCACCAAAGAACTGAAAGCATGCCCGACCCGGAGATTGAATGATGCTCCGGTCTTCATGTGCCGCAGCCAGGAGGCTGTATCCCGTCTGGTGGTCAGACTGCGCTTGGCCGTGCCATAATGGAAAGAATTCGTAAGACGCAAATCCATCCCGGGGCGGGTAATCGTGCGTCCCTCCGGGCAAGACACAGGCTGCTGGGGCTCCACCACCGTCCCGGTCTCACCCGGCCAGAGCCAGCGCACCCCGCAGAACTTCTCCAAAAAATCATAAACTGCGAAAGCCGTACACTGCTGGTTTTTCTCGCTGCCGAAAAGATACAACTGCTCCTGCTTCACTTCCAGGACACAGAATTCCCGCCCGCTTTTATCCTCCTCGGTCATGGGGAATCCATCCGGGATCACGCCGACAAACAACCCGCTTGCAGAAGCATGCTCAGCGCTGTATGGGAGGACTGCATAACGGTGGGCAAAAACCCGCGCCAAATAACTGCTGAACTCCTCGGCAAGATCCTTGTTCCTGCCACCATAGTATATTACCGCATCCGCTGTCCCCAGCTCAAACGCCCCAGTCAAGGGAACTATCCCAGCCAGTAAAAAACCAACAACACGCATCTTGTTCCAAAACGACATGAGAAATACTCCTTGATTTGGATTGATTTTAAGACGGTTGGCAGAATTTTTTAAGACAATTCTGAATATATCTGCGCTGATTCCAGAATGCAAATGCAAATTGATTTTTTTTTATTTTTTT
>JAAZIZ010000104.1 GCA_012800565.1 Lentisphaerota bacterium | reverse complement strand
CATTTGCTCACTCAGGTTCCAAGCGCCGCCGCAGAGGCGGCCAGCCCGGCGGATGCGTCTCCGCACAGTGACACCGCCGGCGAAGAGGATAGTCATGCTGCCGTTGCGGGAGAGGACAGCGCTGCCGGTACTGAGACTGGTACCGGTACCGGTACTGAGACCGGCACAGAGACCGGGAGCGGGACATCCCACGATTCCACCGGCAGCAAGAATACCCAGATGCAGAAGACCAGGGTCGCTACGCCGGAGGAGATTCTCTACATCAAACATCAGCGGGTCGCCATGCGTCGCCGCCGGACAGTGTCGCGGGTGCTGATTTTCCTGCTGTTGTGCGGTATTCTGGCTTGGTTCTGGCTGCAGAAATCCCCGCCAGAGGAGCGGGTTCTGTCCTGGCCCAAGCTGGAAAACGGAAAATTCTCGACCAAATTTACGTCTTTTCCAGGCGGTGGAGTAGCGAATGGCACGTTTAATTTGTATTATCCTTATTGGAGCAACACCGAGGTCAAGGTTTCTGAGGATGAGATTTTGATCAATACGTTCCTGGGTGAAACCGGGGCCGTGCCTTTCAATATCTTTCTCCAGCGTACAGTTTCGCTGGATTATCTGACCATTGATTTGCAGACCGCGATTCAGCAGTGGATGACTGAAGTTTCGCAAGCGGGTGAATCTTCCTGGAGTTTTGAAGGCGTCTGGCCGCTGGCATTCTTTGGTTCTGACAATGGCATTCCGTACTTGTCAGTCGCATATACCCGCAGCCAGGATGAAGTGCCGTGGGCTGGCATTGCCAGGATTTTCCGTCATGCCGAGACCCGCTATGTGCTGCGCCTGGAGGCTCCGCTGAATGAAAAGATGCGGGCCGGACATATTATGCAGAATGCACAATTGCTGCGTTTTAATTCTAGCTTCGTGGCTTTACACTGGGAAGGCGGGGTCAAAGCTGTGCCCTGCAGCTGGGAACGCATTCAGGCGATTCAGAATGCCCTGCGGCAGGATTCTCCTGGGCGTCTGGTGGATTTGGAATTGGCCATCAAGGGGATGCTGATTCAGTCCAGGCTGGATAACGATAATGTCCATAAGCAGTTGCTGATGGAGCAGTTTTATCTGTTGCGCCTGGCCCAGCAGCGGATTTATAATTTGTTCCAGATCAAGTTCACCAATGCCCGGCTGGACCAGGATGAGGAGCGCATGACAGCGTTGGTCCAGGACAGCCTGGCAGTTTTTTCCTTGTCTGATGACAAGCGTTACCATGAGATTCGCAATGCCAAGATAGCGATAGCCGGCAGAGGGGATAAAGCATCCCCGAGGCGGCGCGGCTGGCGCATCCGGAAATAGTTGGTGCAATACGGTTATGGCAGAAAAATCCGGCAAAAACAAGACAGGCTCCGAACGCGGGGAGATGAGAATTTTTCTGACTCATCGTGACCAGGTCCTCTATGAGTTCCGGTCCAGCGATTACGTCAGAGAAATCAGCATCGGCCGCAGTGCGGACTGTACCTGGTCATTGGGGCATGTTGATGCTTCTGCCAGTGCCCGGCATGCCATTATTTCCAGCCGCAAGGGCGTGTTGTACATCACTGATCTGGGCAGCAAGAACGGTACGTTTTGCCATGGCAAAGCGATAAAAGAGAAGAAGCTGGTGCCTGGGGATGCGTTTGTTATCGGCGAGTGTGTGTTGAATGTGGTCGCGGGCAACGCCAAGGCAAAGAAGACCCTGAAATTTCATCAGCTGCAGTATTTGAATGAGCGTGGCCGCCGAGTGGTGGTGGATTTGCACCGTGGTCTGAATATCATCGGTTCCTCGCGCTCAGCGGAGATTTATCTGCCCAATGCCCTGGTCTCCACCCGCCATGCTGAGATCGATGTGCGCGCTGATGGCAGCTGCTGGCTCAAGGATTTGGGCAGCCGCAATGGTACGTTCGTCAACGGCCGGGAGCTGGGCAGTGATTCCGAACGGCTGCTGAAAGACTCTGATATCATTGCTTTGGCCGATGCGGAACTGACTTTTCTGGATGGGACCATTGAGCATCAGCGCTCCCGGCTTCTGCCTGGGCTGGTAGCCGCCGCAATTACCGTGCTGGTGTGCCTGGCCGGGTACTTGGCATACATCTATGCCAATCCGCCGGCACCGGAGATGCTCAAATCTGCCCGGGCGGCGGTGGCACAACAGGATTTTGGTGAAGCCCGGAAAATCCTGGAGGATGCCGCCTGGGCCAGGGATTCCGATGTGTTTGCCAAGGAGCGTGAGAAGCTGCTGCTGCGGACCGCAAAATGGGAGAAGAACTACCAGCTTTGGAATGACACTCAGGCGTTGATGCAGCAGAAGAAGTGGAAGGACGCCCGGCAGAGGCTCGGCCTGATTGACCTGCGGAGTGCAGATGCCTGGAACTGGGATGATAAAACTGCAGTGGCGCTGAAGAAAGAGGCAGAGTTCGTCAAGGAACTTTTGGACTGGCAGGAGCAGGCATACGCAATTTTCAATGATCCGAACGGCTCAGTCGCTGACATGATGAAATATCAGAAACTCTTGCAGGACAGTCTGCCGGAACTGCAGGAGTACAGCTCCGCTTATGTCCCTGTGTTGCTGGAATATCTGCAGAATTATCTGCAGGGCCTCGCGCTGGTGCAGGAACGCCAGACCAAGCTGGAGCAGGTGTACGCCGAACTGCGCAGCGGCAGCAAACCCGATTTTAACGCCTTGGTGGATAGGCTTCTGGCCATGCGCAATGAAGCTGGCGGTGTGCAGAGAGTGATGATTGACAAACTGACTTTCCCGTTGCTTAGCTTGCAGAAAGCCAGCAAGCAGCTGACTGCCCGCCGGGAGCTGATTGTGGATATGCAGTTCGAAAAAAGCACGGCCCAGAAGATCGATTTTTCCGAATACCAGAATCTCAGCGGACAAGCTTCCCTGGACAATTGGAAGAACGAATTTTTGCTGCAGGAGCAGAAGCTGCAGCAGTTCAGTGAACAAATGCTCTTTTTCCTGGCTAATCTGCGTTCCCAGGATATCGAACCGGGAGCAAAAATTCCCGCGGTGGAGTTGTTCCTGGATCAGGAAAAAATGGCCAAAGTGTACGCCTGTGATTCGTTGGCTCTGCCATTGCCCAAACGCAATCGGCAGCAGTATTCCGGGGTCTATGACGAGTGTGTGGGCTTTGAGTTTCTGTTCAGCTACTTGAACAACCTGCGCCTGGCTGATGCAGGCTTGCCAGTCCTGGATGAATTCGCGTTGCCACCCAAAATCATGCAGGTGCGCAAAATCTTTCAGGACTTGAGCCTCCTGGCGGCATTTCTGGACAGCCCGGAAAACAAATGGTCCCTGCAGGGGAAAATGAAAGAATTTCGTCAGTATATAGGTTCAGTGCTGGCGCAGCGGGAGAAGATCGTCCGGTCGGCGCAGGAGTTCTGCCCGGATAAAGGCCGCCGCGAGTACTACATCGGGCAGGGCATAGCCTCATTGCTGGGAGTTGGGGCAATTGCCAGTGCCGAGAACAAACTGGCGTTGGGACTGGATTTTGCCAATTTCCGCCGCGAACTGCAGGTGATGAACAGTTCTTACGATGATTTGCGGCCTGAGGAGGCCATACAGGTGCGCGACTTGGTTATCCGGCAGGGATTGCCTGGCGACCCGGTGGTCCGCCGGATGATGAGTTTACGTTGACTGGAGGCGCTTGCCGCGCCAATGGTTAACCAGCACCAGAGAATTTGCAAGAGATAGCATGTTGAAAAGAGTTTTTGACAGCCTTGAATGTGCCTATGCTTTGCATACCGGCAAAGTCAGAAGTAACAATGAGGATGCAGTACTGGTTTTGCCCCAATACGGTTTTTTTGCGGTTTCCGATGGCATGGGCGGAGCTTCTGCCGGTGAAGTCGCCAGCCGGATGGTAGTGGAGAATTTGGAGAAAGCCATGCTGGACCTGCAGGAGTGGATACCGGCGGAACGGGAAAGCATGGTGATCCGGAATGCTTTTAAAATCAACAATGCCATCAGCAATTATCGGGATGAGCATAAATTCGTCAGCATGGGCGCGACTCTGGCCTGTTTGCTGTTCGATCCCTGGGATTGGCATTCCGCGACTGTGTTTAATGCAGGAGACAGCCGTACCTACCGTTTCCGGGATGGATTGCTGGAGCAGCTGAATGAGGACCATACCTTGGCGGGTATGAATAATCTCTCCGAGGACGAAGTGTTGCCGCCCCACCGCGGCATTCTGACCAATGCCCTGGGGCTGGAAGAAGACTTCTTCCTTGAGCGCAATACGATTGAAGTCCGGCGCAATGATGTGTTTCTGATTTGCTCGGATGGTTTGACCCGGATGGTCAGCGATACAGTCCTGCAGGACATTTTTCGGACTGGCAAGAACATCCCTTGCGAGCGTTTGACGGAGCGCCTGCTGTCGGAAGCGCTGAACAGTGGCGGGCGTGACAACATTTCCATAATCGTGGTTCGGGTGGAGCGTTCCTGGCCCCGGCATACGCCGACTGAAGCGGAATGGACGCGTGAAGTTCTGGCTCAGGAACGCAATGTCAATGATCTTTCAGACACTGTTGCAACTGCATAGGAGGCTTAAACCCAAAATGAACCTTGTTTCCCAGTCGTAAGTGCTTTCCCTTCGAATGGTCTTTATTCACTAAACAGGAAAGGAAAAATCAAAATGAAGACACATTTGCTGCTTTCGGTTTTAATTGTCGTAGGTATTTTTGCTGGTTCTGGTTGTGCAAAACGGGAGGCTTATCAGTTGCCGCCCAATGATGTGATCACCGCCGCTCCGCCGGCGACCCGGCTGCATGTGCGCCAGTGGGTCAATCTGCTGGGCAAGAACATCGACCGGGTGCCGGAATTCACCTCGCTGGATGTTCAGTTCCCCTTTGATTTGAAATTGCCCCAAGGCTTCGCGGCTATCGGTTCCAGCCGGAATTCATTGGTTGCGGTCTCTCCGGATGATGTGTATTTCAAAATCAGCACCAAGCTGAATCTGGAAGGCGGCGACTTGAATTTCTGGCGCAAGACCGTGTACCGGGTTCTGACTGAGGTCAATGGCCTGAAAGTGGTGTCGGAAGAGGGATTCACTTCCTACGAGAACATTGATGGCTGGAAAATGCGGGCCACCAAGCTCATCGGCAGCAAGGAATACACCTACAACCTTGTCTGGCAGGTCCATGATGGAGAGATTTTCATGGTTGAGATGTACGGCCTCTCAGATGCCGTGAAGATCAACCAGGAGGTCTTCGACAAGGCCGTCAAGAGCGCGGATTATTCCTACTGGCGCAAGAATTTCCGTTACCGCGAGCCGACCTACCGTTGGCAGCAGTCGCACAAATTCCGCCAGCCCCATCGCTGAGCAGTAAACTGAGTTGAGTGTTTCCAGGCAGGCTGTGACAAGATATCACAGCCTGCCTTTTTGGTATGCGCGGCTCTTGACAAGAGCAGGTCAAAGCAGTAAATTCTTGTTTTGCCGTTGTTATTGTGGAACCCGTGCGTTATCCGCGGCGGGGTTTCGCTGCTGCTGCTCGTATCAGGGCCAATATGACCGCTTCGGGCGGCGTTTTTTCATCCCGGAATTCTTTCCACTATGCGTGAATATTTATTGTTAGGGGCCCGAGTCATCAATCCGGCCGAGGGGCTTTCGGAATTACGCGACCTCGGTGTCAGGAATGGCTTGCTCTGCCCGGCGGAAGATTTGTCGCCTGAGGCAATCAGTCTGCATTTGCGCGGAAAAGTAGTGACCCCCGGTTTTCTGGACCTGCATGTCCATCTGAGGGACCCAGGGCAGACTTACAAGGAGGATTTGCAGACTGCCTCCGCTGCTGCCGCCGGTGCCGGCTTTACTGCCGTGCTGGCGATGCCTAATACTGCTCCGGCTATGGACAACCCGGCGGCAATCCGGGAAATCACCACCCGGGCCGAGCAGCTGGGGGTGATTACGGTGTATCAGAGTGCAGCCCTGACTGTCGGCCGGAAAGGTGAGCAGCTGACTGATTTTGCCGCCCTGAAGGCAGCCGGTGTCCTGGCTCTGACTGATGACGGCAGCACGCCGCAGGACGAGGCGCTGATGCGCTCGGCCATGCTGGCGGCCCAAGAGCTCTCCTTGCCGGTAATCGATCACTGCGAGGATGTCGGCCTGTCGTGCGGCGGCGTGATGCATGCGGGGGCGGTCGCGGCTGAATTGGCCGTCCCCGGCCAGCCTCGGGCGGCGGAGGAGAGGATAGTCGAACGCAATATCCGCCTGGCCCGGGAGACCGGCTGCCGGGTGCATTTGCAGCATTTGAGTTCGGCGGGTTCGGTGGACAAGTTGCGCCAGGCGCAGCGCGAGGGGCTGCCAGTGACTGGTGAGGTTACGCCGCATCATCTGTTTTTCACGGATGCGGCAGTGCGGCAGTATGGCAGCCAAGCCAAGATGGCGCCTCCCTTGCGGGAGGAATCCGATCGCCAGGCTCTGCTGCAGGGCCTGGCTGACGGTACCTTGTCGGTGCTGGCTACCGACCATGCCCCCCATAGTGCTGAAGAGAAAGCCCGGGGACTGCTGAGTGCACCTTTCGGGGTTATCGGCCTGGAGGCGGCGGTG
>JAAZIZ010000103.1 GCA_012800565.1 Lentisphaerota bacterium | reverse complement strand
TCAAGCCGCCGCTGCAGGAAACACCGACGGCCGGAAAGCAAGGATTGAAACTCAAAGGAATCTCTATGAAAAATCTTCTTCGTTTCGCGACCGGGCTGCTGGTGTTGTTGTTTCTGGCCTCATGCGGCCAAAATGCGCATAAGCCGGAGTTCGTGCTGTCCTATAGCGTGTTCTATCCTTCCACCCATGTGAATGCGCGCCTGGCCCAGGAATGGGCTTCCGAAATCAACCAGCGCAGCGGTGGTCGTATCCGGGTGGACGTATATCCGGGCGGTGTGCTCAGCAGCGCCTCGGAGAATTTTACCAGTGTACAAAACGGTGTGTCCGATTTGGGAATGAGCTGCTTCGCCTATACCCGCGGGATGTTCCCCATGATTGAAGGGTTGGACCTGCCTTGGGGCTATCGCAGCGGTCGGCAGGCGACCCGGGTGGCCAATGAGTTTATCCGCAAATTTCAGCCCCAGGAGCTTTCCGGGGTGACGTTTATGTACGCCCATGCCCACGGGCCGGGCCTGCTGGTTTCGCGCAAAGAAGTACCGAATTTGGCTGCGCTCTCAGGCATGACCATCCGCGGCACAGGCCTCTCGGCCAAGATTGTGAAATTGCTGGGGGCCAACCCGGTCGGGATGAGCCAGGGCGATACCTACGAGGCTTTGCGCAAGGGCGTAGTCGATGGTACGCTTTGCCCCATTGAGACCCTTGAGGGCTGGAAGCAGGGTGAGGTCATCGAGTTCGTCAATGATGTTCCAGCTCTGGCTTATACTACAGCGAATTTCGTGCTTATGAACAAGAAGACCTGGGAAAAGCTGCCGCCGGACCTGCAGGAAATCATCACCGCGGTCAATGCGGAATGGTGGGACAAGCACGGTCAGGCCTGGGACCAGGCCGATGACAGTGCGCGGCAGTTTGTGGCCAGTATGGGCAAGAAGTTCAGTTCCTTTACTCCAGAGGATAATGCCCAAGTCGCAGAGAAGCTCAAGCCGCTTTTCCAGGAGTGGGCCGATGCCCTCCGTGTTGCCGGATTGCCTGGCGACGAAGCCCTGGCTGCCCTGCAGGAACTTACCAGTTCGAAAGAACCCGCTGAGGCGGTACCGGTCAACGGGAACGAGAAATAATCACAAACATTGGAAACGAAGATGTTCTGGCGAGGATATGCGAAAATAATTAGGGCCATAGTCTTGACCCTGGCTGCGTTCTCCGGACTCTGCCTGCTGTCGCTGATCGCGGTAACCTGTGTGGATATTGTTCTCCGGCGCTTCCAGCTGGCTTTGCCCGGTGCAGTTGATTTGGCGCAAGTGCTGGGCTGCCTGTGTGTGGCCACAGCGTTACCTTATACCACCTCGGTGAAAGGGCATATCGCAGTGGAGTTCTTCTTCCGCCATCTGCCCCGCTCCTGGCGAGTATTTTTCGACACCTGTACCCGCCTGCTGAGCATTGCGCTGTTTGCTGCTTTGTCCTGGCAGAGCTTCGCTCACGGCATTACACTTAAGCAGACCAACAAAATGACCATGACCCTGAACATTCCCTGGTTCTGGGTGCTTTGGATTATGGGCGTGGCCTTCGCCATCGTCATCCTGATCAAGGTCTACCACTTGACCCATCCCGGAAAGGAGCTGATCCGGCCATGAGTACATTCACTATCGGTATTCTTGGTTTCGTGCTTATGCTCCTGCTGCTCTTCCTGAGCATGCCGGTGGGATTTGTGATGGCGGTGACTGGCTGCCTGGGCTTCGCTGCCATCAGAGGCAGCCTCGGTCCCGCTGTAGCTATGGCCCTCAGTGAGACCTATGATACTTTCAGCAAATACGACTATAGTGTAATTCCGCTGTTTATCTTTATGGGGCAGGTGGCTTTCCACTCCGGCATCAGCCGGCGCCTCTTCGATGCCGCATACTGCTGGCTGGGGCGTCTTCCCGGTGGACTAGGCGTGGCTGCAGTCGGTGCCTGTGCCGCGTTCGGTTCCATCTGCGGCTCGGGGCCGGCCACGGCCGCGACCATGGCCGCGGTGGCCATGCCGGAGATGAAGAAGCACAAGTACGATCTGGCGCTCAGTGCCGGGGCAGTCGCTTCTGGCGGCAGCCTGGGGATGCTTATTCCGCCCAGCGTGGTCTTTATCGTCTATGGCTTTATGACTGAGCAATCGCCGGCCAAGCTGTTCCTGGCTGGAGTGATACCGGGACTGATGTACGTAGTGCTGTTTGGACTCTACATCGTCTGGGCTTGCTGGCGTAAACCGGAATTGGGCCCGCCGGCACCGCCGGCGTCTGCCCGGGACCTGCTGCGTTCGCTGTTGGGGGTCATTGACCCGCTCCTGCTCTTTGCCTTGGTCATGGGTGGGATGTTCTGCGGCTGGTTCACGCCGATAGAGGCAGCCGCAGTGGGCGCATTCGGCAGCCTGCTCATTGCTGCTTTCCGCAAATGTCTGACCTGGAAGATGCTCTGGCGCTCACTCCAGGAGACGGTGCGGACTTCCTGCATGGTGCTGATCATCATCGCCGGAGCTATGATCTTCGGACGTTTTCTGGCGATAACCCGGCTGCCGGTGGCCTTGGCTGAATTCCTGGGAGGCCTGCCTTTGCCGGGCTGGATGATCCTGGTCAGCATCCTGCTCTTCTTCGTCCTGATGGGGACTGTAGTCGATGCCTTGGCAATGATCCTGATGACCATCCCGGTCTTCCTGCCCGTTCTGCAGGCCCTGAATGTCGATTTGATCTGGTTCGGGGTGCTGGTAGTGACCGTGGTCCAAATCGGAGTTATCTCACCGCCGGTGGGCGTGAATGTCTACGTGGTCTGCGGCATGATGCGGGGGCTGCCCCTGCAGACCGCTTTCCGGGGCTGTGTGCCCTTTATGATCCTGCTCCTTCTGGGAACGGCAATCCTGTTCCTGTTCCCGCAAATCTCCCTCTGGCTTCCGAACCAGATGTAGAATTCTTACCGGAACAGGGCAGGCTATGCTCAGTGCTCTGCCCATTAATACACAACCTGGTCACAACCGGCAAAGTTGCGGCCAGGTTGTTTTTTTACTCTGAGATTATTGTTTTTTATCCCTGTTGTGCGCTTGCTATTGCGCAAGTGGCTGAAGTATCAGCCGGGATTTTTGCGCTGCTTATAAAGACTGGCGCGGGAGGTTCTCGTAGTACCACTGGGTGGCGGCGGCCAGTCCCTGGATAGTGTTGAACTGGGGTTGATATCCGAGCAGGTCTTTGATTTTAGCAATGCTGGCCAGAGAGTGAGGCACATCACCTTTGCGGACAGGGCCGTACTGTGGTTCGATGGCGGCGACCTGAGGGTCGAATTGAGACAGGTTCTGGCGCAGAGTCTTAAAGAGGGTATTCAGGTCGATGCGTTCACCGCAGGCGACATTGTAGACCTGATTCAGGGCTTCAGGGCGGGTGACCAGCAGGGCCAGGCAGTTTGCCTGAATTACATTGTCGATGTAGGTGAAATCGCGCGAATAGGTGCCGTCGCCGTTGATGACTGGCCGTTGATGGCGCAGCAGGCTGATTACGAATTTGGGAATGACCGCGGCGTAGGCACCGAAAGGGTCCTGGCGACGCCCGAAGACATTGAAGTACCGCAGCCCGATGCAGTCGATGCCGTAGAGCTGATGGAAGTTCTCAGCGAAGAGCTCATTCACGTATTTGGTGATGGCGTAGGGGGAGAGCGATTTGCCAATGCGGTCCTCGACTTTGGGCAGTTCGGTACTGTCGCCGTAGGTCGAGCTGCTGGCGGCATAGACAAAGCGCCGGACCTTGGCCTCGCCGGCAGCATAGAGCATATTCACGAAGCCGCAGATGTTTACTGCGGTGGAAGTCATGGGGTCGTTGATTGAGCGGGGCACTGAACCAAGCGCGGCCTGATGCAGTACGAACTCCTGCCCGGCAACCGCAGTGCGGCAGGTCTCCAGGTCACGGATATCGCCGGTGATCAGAGTGAAACCCGGATGGTCCAGGAAAGGCGCGATATTCTCGTGCTTACCGGTGGCAAAGTTGTCGAGACAGGTTACCTGGCAGCCTTGTTCCAGCAGCGACTCGACCAGATTGGAGCCGATGAAACCGGCTCCGCCGGTGACCAGAACCCGGGATGAAGCGAGGGGGGAAAGCATGATGTTTTTCCAGAGAAAATAGGTGTCTGGCGAGGAGATAATCAGAAAATTGCGGCAGAACCAAGCTGTTTTCAATCTTGGGTCTGCCGGTGGGGATGGGCCGGCCGGTGGTGATTACCAGGTTGCGGCTTCAGCCAGGACACGCATGACCTGGTCCGTGGTGCAGCCTTCGCTGAGGGAGAACTCCGAGGCTACTACGCCGGTATATCCGGTCTCGGCGATGGCCTGGAAGATACGGCGGAAATTCAGCTCTCCGGTGCCGGGTTCATGCCGGCCGGGGTTATCACCGATATGATAATGGCCGATGGTGGAGGCGAAGCGCTTGATGTTGGGGATGATGTTTCCCTCGCTGATCTGCTGATGGTAGACATCGTAGAGGATCTTAACATTCGGGCTGCCGATGCGCTCAATGATGTCGGCGGCCTGTTCAGTATAGACCAGAAAGTACCCGTGGTGGTTGGTGCGGATGTTCAAAGGCTCGAAGTTCAAGGTGATGCCGGCATCCTCCAGCATTGGTGCCACCCGGCGCCCAGCCAGGACCAGATTGTCGGCCTGGCGTTCGGGGCTCAGACGTTCGATGGCGGCACCTACAGTGCCGCACAGGCATTTGGTGCCCAGGGCCTGAGCCTCCTGGATGGCATTCCGGATGTCAAGCTCAAACTTCCGGTGGAAGCTCAGGTTGACTGGGCCATCACCAGTGATGCTGCCACTGCCGGAAATGCAGCCGGGGACTACCCCGAGGTCAATACAGGCGGCCTTGACTTCGGCTTTGTCGGTCCACTTCCCGGCCGAGAGAGCCTCAAAGGAACGGAAGCCGTAGGCGGCTACCTGCTGGACCATCTCGACATGGCTTAATTCCGGAAACCAACCGGGCATGGCCGCGACGTTGATACGCATCCCAGAACCGTATTTCTCGACTTGATAATTGACAGCCATGGACTCTCCTTAAATAAATATGCTGATGGGGAATTTTACGAGCAGTCGTAAATACTATAAATATTATGCCGAATCGAAAAGTTGCAAGCGCTGAACTCTACGGAGTCGGTCAAAATTAAGTTTATATTTCCCGTTTCTTTTGCCTGCCTTTCTCATATTCTGAAAGGAACGCATATGCTTGCAGCGGCGGCAGAGGAAAATTAGCTGCGTCTAATTGCAATTGCCAAAACCAGTATCATATTATGATTTGTTACCGACGGAAGTACGTTTTTTCCGCCGCCCAACTTAGTCCGGTCTAAGTTGAGTAGGGAAAGCTGTTTATTTAAGAGTATTTTAGGATATGAAGGTTTCTTCGCGATGAGAAGACGGCAGAGGAAGCATGGTGGTATTCCGGCGGTGCAGAAGCGCGGGTGTCGCCGCATATTGCCCGACACTGCCTCCGATACTGCCCTGGTTCCGTTAAGTAATTTAGTTGTCGGTCAGACTGGCACTGTGGTACGCATCACTCCCGGCCTGCGCTGTCCCAAGAAATTTGCCGACATTGGTTTGGTTGAGGGGGCCCAGGTAGTATTGGAGGGCTATGCTCCTTTTGGCGGTCTGTTGCGGATTCGGCTTCTGGACTGCTGCATGTCCCTGCACCGGGATGAGGCGATGCATATTTTAGTCCGGGTGGAGGAGTAAATTGCACTGATGCGCAAGAATTTTCGCATAGCTCTGGCCGGCAATCCCAACTGCGCCAAGACCAGTATTTTCAATCAACTGACCGGTACGCGTCAGCATACCGGCAACTACCCCGGGGTGACGGTCGAGAGCAAGCGGGGCATTTTCACTCTGGGTGAACGTACGATTGAGCTGATTGATTTGCCCGGGGTCTACAGCCTGTCTTCGTCCTCACCCGAGGAGGCAATCGCGTTCGAGGAGCTGATTACTCCCGGTATTGACCTGATCATCAATGTGATAGACTCGTCACTGCCGCGGCGCAGTTTCTATCTGACTACCCAACTGGCTGAGCTGCACATCCCGATGCTGCTGGCGTTCAATATGAGCGACGAGGCGGACAAGAAGGGACTGTCCTTTAAGATATCTGAACTGGAGAAGTATTTTGGGGCCCGGATTGTGCGCACTATGGGCACCCGGGAGAGCGGCATAAGCGAGCTGCGTCGGGTACTGGCTGAGGAGCTGGAGCACCTTGAGGAACACGATACGCCGATGCTGAATTACGGTGACGACGTCAATGACGCTATAGCAGTATTGGCTCAGGCGATTGAGGAGCGGAAGATTGCCCGGCTGGCCCATATCCCGACCCGTTTTTTTGCCATCAAGCTGCTGGAGGGCGATGCCTCGGTGGGCAAGATTGCGGAATTGCAGGGTCTGGAGGAGCTGGTGTCTGAGCAGATTCGGCATCTGAATGCCCGGCATGCAATCAACCCGGAGACCTTTATGGCCGATTGCCGTTACGCGCTGATCTCCGGTGCCTGCCGCAGCACAGTGCTGGTCAGCCATGAGCGCCGGCGCGAGATTTCCGAGCGCATTGACAGTGTGATGACCAACAAGTACGTGGCTCTGCCGTTGTTCCTGCTGATCATGTACTTGACTTTCTGGTTCACTTTTACCTGTGCCGCCCCCATGATGGTGGGTATAGATAGCGCTTTTGTGGCCCTCAGCAATGCCATCCAGGCAGTCTGGCCCCAGGGGCGCTGGCAGTTCGCGGAAGCGCTGCTGGTGGACGGAGTGATCGGCGGCGTGGGCGGGGTGCTGAGTTTCCTGCCCAATATCCTGATGCTGTTCCTGGCCATAGCTTTTCTTGAGGACAGCGGCTATATGGCCCGGGCAGCTTTCGTTATGGATGGGTTGATGCGGCGTTTCGGGCTGCACGGGAAGAGCTTCATTCCCCTGGTGCTGGGATTCGGCTGCACAGTGCCGGCGGTGCTGGCCACCCGGAGCATTGAATCCGTGAAAGACCGTACCACCACCATTATGGTACTGCCCTTTATGAGTTGCGGAGCCCGGTTGCCGATTTATTCGCTGTTTATCCCGGCTTTCTTCCTGCCCCAGCACCAGACTTTCACCCTGTGGAGCATCTATATCATCGGGGTGCTGGTGGCCATGCTGGCTGCCAGAATGATGAAGAAAACCCTGTTCAAGGGCGACGGTGAGGTCTATCTGCTGGAGCTGCCACCGTACCGTATGCCGACCGTCAAGAGCATGCTGATTCACGTCTGGGAGCGCACCAAGATGTACCTGAGCAAAGCCGGGACGGTGATTCTGCTGGCTTCGGTGATACTGTTCCTGGCCAATACTTTCCCCCGGAAGCAGTCTTTCGCACGCGATTATGCGGCGGAGAAAGCTGTATTGCAGCAGCAGGGAGATTTGGACGAGCAGGTGCGCCAGACCGGCCTGCGGCAGCTTGAGCTCGAACAACAGGCTGAGGCTATGGCCTACACGGTCACCGGCCGGGTGGGGCAAATCCTGGCTCCGCTCTTCCGCCCGATTGGCTTCGACTGGAAAGTCAGCACTTCGCTGATCGGTGCCGCGG
Source organism: Lentisphaerota bacterium (assembly GCA_012800565.1). Classification (GTDB taxonomy): domain Bacteria; phylum Verrucomicrobiota; class Lentisphaeria; order Oligosphaerales; family Oligosphaeraceae; genus JAAZIZ01. The sequence continues at coordinate 372 of JAAZIZ010000103.1, read as the reverse complement.
CCGCCAAGGAGCTGTTCGTCTCGCAGCTGGGGATACTCTATGCAGTCGAGGACACCAGCGAGGAATCGCTGCCCCTGCGCCAGCATCTGCAGCGCAACTACACTCCCCTGCAGGCATTCTGCATCATGCTGTTTTGCCTGCTGACCATGCCCTGTGTGGCCACCTTCGCTGTAGTCCGGCGGGAATTGAATTCCTGGAGCATGGCCATTGCCCAGTCGGTGGGGATGTTCCTGGTAGCATATATATTGACTTTTATTGTCTATCAGACCGGGATGCTGCTGAAAATCGGGCAGACCCTGCCGCCGCTCTGATGCTGACGGGTGTGGCTCAACGCAGGGCATCAAGCTTTGATTCGCCCTCAGGGGGGATCAC
>JAAZIZ010000102.1 GCA_012800565.1 Lentisphaerota bacterium | reverse complement strand
TAAATCAGCCACGGCCTTGCTGTGGTCCGCCTGGTAGAATCTTTCCGTGAATGTTTGTTCATCCGTTCGAATCCAGTTGTGCGGCTTGTCCAGGTAAAGTTCATCAGCGACATCTTGATACACAGTCATAAAAGCATCGTTTTGAGCTTGGTCATAAGTATCAAGCATTTTCAAACAGACAAATGGGCGCTCGGAGCCTCGTTGCCGCTTGATTTCCTGCAAAACCCGCAGATTTTCGTGAATAGCTTCCGGGGTAACGCCAGAACCGGTGATTTCCCGGTGTCGTGTCGCATCGGTTGCATAGATGGAGACGCGCAGATAATCCAGCTGGCAATCCACCATGTTCTGGGCGACTTCCGGCGTCAACAGACTAGCGTTGGTCGTAGTTTCGATACGGTCGGCGATAGCAGCTTCCTTAGCTAAGCGCAGCATCTCGCCAAAATCCTGATTGATCAATGGTTCGCCGTACAGGCTCAATTTCAAAACTTTCAGTTTCTCGCCCGGCCAAACCTGCATCTGTTCTATGATCCTCTGAAAACGGTCTAGAGGCATGTTCATACGGTTCTGAGTGAAATAATTATCCTGCTTCAGGCTCTGAAAGCAATGAATACAATGAAAGTTACAGAGACTGGACGGCTCAATCAGCAACGTGAAAGGCTTCGCCAGCGGCAATACCTCCATCAGGTTGTGGCGGTTTGTATTTTTCAGATCAGTGTAACGAATCATGTGATGAAATCCTTATCGGTAAAAGCGTCTTTCCAACTGATCGGCAATGGCTTGCCGCATAATTTGGTCATGTATTTTCTAATGAATCTGCCACGGGTCGCATCAAAATGAGCCACTTCCCTAAGTTAATGCCTGGTTGTATTTTTGCAACGACAAGATTTATAACTGTACATCCTATGTTGGAACAGCGTAGCAGATGGTATCATGTTCATACATCGTATGATGTCGGAAAAAAATCTTGTATTCAGGAACAATGGCTTTCAGATACAAGGGGACTTCGTACAAATGCATTAAGTCATGGTACACGCATACCGCCATCTTGGGCTTCTGCGTCTGAATGATGTTTACCGCGCCCCGCAAGGCGTGCATCTCAGCACCTTCAATATCAAGCTTGATGAAAGTAACCGGCGCATTGCCTAAAACAGCATCCAAGCGGTCGACAAAGGCTCTGCTGCTGCCTAAGCCAATCGCGCTGTCTCTTTCGGTGGCGGAATAGGAAATTTCTTCACGGGAATCGTAAAGCCCCAAGTTATAGCAATGGATTTTGCCAGCGGCGGGCAATTTCTGCACGCGAGCAGTTAAATTTTGATAATTTTCCGTTGTCAGCTCGAAGGCGTAGATATGGTCAAATTGCCCATCGACCCGGTCGATAAAATCCAGGATGGTGTCACCGTCAAAAGCACCACCATCAACAAAAGATTCATGCTTTCCAAGCGAGAGTACATCTGCAAAGCATTGGTCCTTATCCATGACCCTGGACATGATGTCAATTTGGTCAGAGCCTTTAAATGCCCGCTGCAAACTGGTCTCAAAGACCTCAATAGAGCGCTTGTCCTCAAGCAGCATAAAAGTCTCTGCCAGTTTTTTTTGCATTTCATCAATGCCTGAACCGCAGATTATCGGGGAGGATTTCATGTCATATTTATAAATCGGGAAAACAAATGGGAAATCGCGCTTTTTCAAAAAATCGTATACTTCCAGCAGCGCACCTGTAGTAATAAATACAGCAGTCTCATCCTTAATGCTGGTCAATTCGTCAGGGGAAATGCACTGAATGCCATGAATCTTAGTATGCCATTTGGCCGGGTTACGGTCACACAAAAAATCGATCTTGAAGCCTGTATAGTTGTTCCAGCATTCGATAATGGAGTTAAGGATTATCCCGCAACCATAAAAAACAACATATTTATGGTCTTCAGCAATTTTTTTTAGTTTGCCTATATAATCCTGAACCGGAGTTGTTAGTGCTTTGATATGAGCAAGGGCGTACTGCATAATTTATCCTTGGTAAAGTTCTACCTGAATCCGTGAAGTAACTTCCTGAAAAGAAGCTATAAAATGCTTCCTGGCTGCGAGATGCGGGAAATGGAATTCGGTAATGGCTATTGGCTGCGGTTCGTGGCTGACTTTTGTCGATAATTCCATCGCTGCTACCTTGGCGATGCGTTCCTCAGCGGTTTCCTGCAGCCGGATGATTCCCCCGGGGATATGCCAGCCCGGGCGAAAGTACTGATCCTGGCGCCAGGTCAGCAGGGTGCGCCCTTGGGAATCCTGAATAAGCAGATCGACATTGATCATCGGGGTCAGGCGGGTGACCAGTTCAAACACCTCATCCGGCAGCCCTCGGGTCCGGTACCTGTTGTTCCAGGAAAGATATGGCCTCGTGGATAGTCATGGCGTCAGTCATCTCTCTGTTGCTCCTCGTCTTCGAAATTGATTTTTTCCTCTACGATGGCCAGGGGTGACTGCTTGACTTGGGTCCAGACCGCCCCCAGGTACTCGCCGATGATACCGGTGAAAATCAATTGTACTGCGGAGAAGAAGAATAAACCGATAACCAGCGGTGCGATGCCGAGGTCGAAAGTATCCCAGAAAATCAGCTTGTAGACGAGATATCCGAGGGCAATCAGCAGGCTGCAGCCTGCCAGCAGAAAGCCGGCAAAGACTGCCAGCCGCAAGGGCAGCTTGGTGTGGTTGATGAAGCCGACCATCGCATTGTCATACAGGGTGAAGAAATTGTTCTTGCTCTTGCCGGCCTTGCGGGCTGGTTTCCGGTAAGGCACTTCCAGTCGCTTAAAACCAATTTCGGCGATCTGTCCCCGCAGATAAGGATAAGTGTCCCGATAGGAACGCAACGCCTGCATGAATTGCCGGTCATAGAGGCCGAAGCCATGGAAATGACGAATCTGCCGGCAGTCGGAGAGCTTATCCATCAGCCAGTAGTAACAGCTCCGCAAAAAATGCATAAGTGCCGGCTCATCAGAGACGGTGTCCACCCCGCAGACCACCTTGTAACCCTTTTCCCAGCCCAGGATAAAATCGGCGATCAATTCCGGGGGGTCCTGCAAATCCGAACAGAGGGAAACCGTGGCATCGCCGTTAGCCATCAGCATGGCATTGTAAGGAGAGCGGATATGCCCGAAATTATTGGAGTTGAACAATAGTTTGAGGCGTTTGTCCTGAGCAGCCAGAGAACGCAGGATGTCCCGGGTTCGGTCGCTGGAGCAGTTGTCAGCGATGATGATTTCATAATCATATTGCGGGAACTTAGCGAAGACCGCCTGTACGCGGGAACAGAATTCCGCGATGTTGCCTTCTTCATTATAGCAGCTGGTGGCTACAGAGATTTTCTTTTTCATAGTTCTATTTTTGCTGAATGTGATTCTCCAGGGCGCAGACCATTTCCTGGCGCAGACCTGCCAGAGAAGTAAAACGCGGTCGGTATCCCAGTTCTGCAGCAGTGTGATGGGTGGAATAATAGACATCACAGGCATCGTTGGGGCCGTCATTGATACTGGCGTATTCGTAATGCAGTCCGAATTCCCGCTGGAACAGCGAGAGAATCTCACTTTTGCAGCAGGGGTCAGCGCTGTAGGCATCGAAAGCCCGGTTCAGCGAACCTTGCTGGCTACAAAGCTCGATCAATGCACACAAGTCATCAGGGTGTATATAATCGCGCATCATCTCAGCAGGACTGGTGCGCAGCGCAGTACCTGAGCGCAAAGAGCGAAGGATATCGCTGAGGAAGTATCCAGCGTCGGGTGGAGTATGGCGGCAAAAAAATGAAAAGATACGGATGTCCACGATGCGCAAGGCGGCGTGGGCACGGTGCTTGGCCTCGGCATTCAAGCGGATCAGAGCGTAGTATTCACTTGGAGTGATATTGTTTACTTCTATGCAGTTACAGCTCTTTTCCCGAGCCGGTTCCTGCTTTCTGCGGCCATATACCGCCCCGCTGGAAAAATTCACATACAGTGCCTGCGGGCATTTTTCCCGCAGTTGGCTCAAGGCGAGGTTATCGTATCCCTCCAGGATTTCGAACCAGCTGAGATAATTGTTCTGCAGGGCTGTCGGGGTGCCGGCCCCGACACAGTTCAGCAGCAGATCAAACCGGCAGTCGGAGAATTGCTGATAGCCGTCATACACGGCTGCGGCCAGGCGTCTTTGTTCCAGAAAATTCCGGGTCAGCTCCGGGCGATGGGAGAACAGCACCAGGCGCACGTCCGGCTGCGGAGCATAAAATTCCGTCAGGCAACGCGCAATCTGGGAATTTGCTCCCATAATGGCGATGGTGCGCTTCGTAGTCATGCACTCCTTGAATCAGTGCTGGGCTGCAGAACTTTTAGCAGAAATCATATCCTCGGGCCCGAATATCTCCTTATATGGCACCGGCAGGGGTTTGTCGTAAGTGGGGACGATATATTTTTTAATGAACGGCAGACTTTCCGCGATGAGGCAGGTAGGCACTCTCCGGCCAAAATGTTTGATATTCATGCCCCGCTCTACGATGTCCTGCAACGGCTCCTGGAAGAAATTCCCGAGTGAGACATGGATATACGGGCAGGGCATCACATCGCCATATTTGGTGATGGAGATCATCCGCTTGACCGCGATGCAGCCCAGGTCCATCCCATACGATGGTGTCAAATGGGTGAAAACCTGAAAGCGTTTCTCAAGTTCCCGCATATACGCCATATCTTCTTGGGTTACCAGAACCTCGAAATTCCCTTCCCAGGAGCCGACAGGTTTGGCATAGGTGACAAAAGTCCCAACGCCCTTGCTGCGCGCAAATTCCAGGTACTCCAGGAATTCCTGGCTGCGGATGCGCTGGTGCGTTACCACGGTAGAAAGGATGATGTTCAAGCCGGCGTTCAGGGACGCGTCGATGGCCCGCAGCGCCCGTGCATGCGAACCGGGAGCATGGCGGAAAGAGTCATGCTCTGCAGCGGAGAGGCTGTCCAGGCTCAGCTGGACTTTATCCAGCCCCAGGCTCTTCAGGCGTTTGGCCTTGGCGTCATCAAGAAGCCAGCCATTGGTGTCGGTGACCAGGTAGAATTTCTCTGGATCGATGGCCTCGATCAGCTGTTCCAGATCGGGGAAGACCAGTGGCTCGCCGCCGGTGATGACAAAATTAGCCAGTCCCATCTCATCGGCTTGACGAGAGAGCTCCCGGACATCCTCAAGCGTAAAGAAACGTCCGGATTTTGGTCCCTGAAAACGCTTTACTGAGCAGTGCTCGCAACGGAAATTGCAGCGGTAGTCGTACTGGAACTGGACGATCGCGATGCTCTCGCCGCGGGCGGCTTTTTCCTGGAATCGGGTGACCTTTTCATAAACTCGCGGTTTATGCTCTTTCAACCAGTTGCGTTTGCTGTTTTCTTCAGACGTGAGCTCCGACATAACAAAATTCCTTGCAGAGATGAAATCAGAATGAAAATGATTGTCGCAATAGCATGGTGATTATGGACTGGCAGTTACAGGCGGGTGTTCTGCCAAGCCGTCCGGGCGCAGCAGGTAGATAGTCAGGGTGGGACCGAAGCGTTCCCTGGCCAGCCTGGCGACTTCTTCAGAGTATCCTCCGGCGGCGGCAATCAGCAGAGAACAGTCGCCAGGGTGTATCTGCTCTGGTGCGACAATCGGGATGTTCGTGACCGGGCTGTAGCGGTCCTGCTTCAAGGGTGAGGAGTCGATAATGGCCAGCAATGGTTCCGGCAAAGAAGCCATGGCCAACAAGGCAAAAGTCTGATGGCTGGCACCCCAGACCACAGTCTTGGCGGCACCGTGCTGCTGCACCAAGGCTCGCAGACTGGCGCAGAGTGTGTCTCTGGCCCGCTGAAAGCCGGAGAAATCGCAGGGCTGCCGGCGTATGACTTCAACTGAGAGAAAATAACCGTGGAAGAGTTCGCGAGTTCTTTGCACCAGAAAGCCATTCCGCTGCAGTAGCCCGCTAAGGGTCTCACGGGTGAAATAACAGAGGTGGTCACGCATGAATTCAGCAATGGTGTTCTGCCGCAGCATCATCTCAAAATTCGGTACTTCCAGCAGCCCGCAGGCATCCGCAGACAGATTTTCCCGGATACCGGCCAGGAATGCAGACAAGTCGGGAATGTGCTCCAGAAAATTCAGGCAGAAGAAAGCTTGGAAAGGCGCTTCGGTCAGCCGCTCCTGCCCAGTGGCAAAAAATCCCTGTTCGACGGGCAGCCCGAGGCGGCGGCAGTTCGCGACATTGCCGGAGTGGAATTCCCAGCCGAATGCATTACCACCGCACTCACGCATAATGGACAGATATTCACCAGAGCCACAGCCACATTCGAGAATTTTTTTCCCCTGCAGATTATGCCGGCGCAGGAAAGACCGGAACTGCCGGCGCCGGAAGCGAGTCATCTCGGGCGAGACTGCTGCCGCCCGGAGGACTTCCCGGTAGTATGGCACCGGTGGGCAATCAAGTTGCAGCAAGCCGCAAAACGGACACTGCAACAGGGCAAAGTCCACGCCTTGATCTTGCTGCGGGGCTGCCGGGAGGTGCTGTGCCAGCGCCGGCATGCCTGTAAAATTCATCCGGGGCAGGGCGGGGAAGTCTTGGGCGCAACTGCGGCAGACAAAAGTTTTGCTGGCTGGAGAAGAGCTGGACACGATTACTCCACCGAGAGATTTTCCGCCAGTTCAGCGCGGCTTAGAAATGGCGCCAGGTCTTCCATTGGCTTGGAGACCATCCTGCCGTCCGGCAAGGCCTCAGAGGCCAGGTGGGGGGCGCTGACGACATTGGGGTCGAGCATTACTTCACACACCGTGGTTCCTGGCTGATTCAGGATATCGGCCACCTGGGCCTGCAAATTCCGGGGGTGTGCTATTCTGGCGAAAGGCAACCGGTATGCTTCGGCCAGGCGCTGCAGCTCCGGTAAAATCAGGCCGCTTTCCGGGTTGCAGGCCACAAAATGGCCCTGGAAGCGGTTTTTCTGCATATTGACAATGGAGCCATAGCCGCCATTATTCAGCACGAACAGCTTGATGGGCAGATTAAGATTCTTCAGGGTCTGCAATTCCTGGATATTATGCTGCAGTCCGCCATCGCCGATGATTGCGACGGTCAATTTCCCGCCACTGGCCAGGCAGGCTCCGATGCACGCTGGCAGTCCGAAGCCCATGGACCCCAGTCCGGGAGTGTTCTGGATGCGCTCGCCTTCCTTGACCTGGAATGCCTGCATGGTCACTTCCGCGCAGGCACCGGAACTGCCGGGAACCAGTATTTGTCCCGGCTGCATAACTTCTGACAGAACCTTGATCAGATGATACAAGTTCACTTTATCTGCATCTTCACGGCAGTATTCCGGCAGGATAACCGGATAACGGCGCTGCCAGTCTTTGCAGCGGGACAACCATGGCTGGCAGGAGAAAGTGTATTCAGCAGTCAAAGCGATCAGGGCCCGCAACAGCTTACCAGCATCCAGAGCGTATTTTCCCGCCAAAGGCATATCCAGCTTGTCAATCTCGCAGCCGTCAATGTCTACTATGTATTTTTGAGCGCGGGGAGCAAAGCCAGGATGATTGAAGCCGGTCTGGCACAAATCCAGGCGCGTGCCCAGAGCCAGCAGGCAATCAGCAGTCTGTTGCACAAAATTAGCGCCACGCTGAGCAATAATCCCCGGCCGGCCCACGAACTGCGGGTGTTCTTCAGGCAGAAAGTCCGCTGCTTTCCAGCTGGTCAGCACCGGCAGGCCGGTCATCTCCACCCACTGCCGGAATTCCTTCAGAGCACCCGACAGCCGGATGCCATTGCCGGCATAGACCACCGGCCGGCGGGCAACAGACAAGGCCGAGAGAATTTCCCGGGCAGCCTGCTGGTAATCTGCTCTTTCAGGCGGCTCAGGCTGATAAGCAGGCAGCGTTGCCGGGTCAATCGAGGCCCCTTGTACATCAAGAGGGATATCCAGCCAGACCGGTCCCTTGCGCCCGGAACGGGCCAGATGGAGAGCACGTCCCAATTCATACGGCACGCGTTGCGGATCGGTGATGCAGACCGCATACTTGCAGAAAGGGCTGACGATGTTTACGGTGTCTACTTCCTGAATGCCCATCTGGCGCACGTGCCAGCGGGTGCGCAGGTCACTGGTCTTGGCCTGGCCGGAGAGCACCAGCAGAGGCGTGGAGTCAATCCAGGCTCCTGCGACGCCGGTGATGGCATTGGTACTGCCAGGGCCGGCAGTTACCAGCACCACTCCCAAGTCGCCGTTGTATTGCGCGTAAGCCTCGGCTGCAATGGCAGCGGCCTGTTCATGCAGATTGCAGACATAGCGCAGGGCGCTGCGTCCCAGTGAATCTAGCAGGTGCATGCAACCTCCGCCAGGCAGCATGAAAACCGTCCTGACTGTGGTCTGTTCGTGGATAATCCGGAAGATATAATCGGAGACTTTTTCCATTCGATGTTTCAAAGTTCAGCAGATTGATGGTGAATAGTCTGGCCTGGCTTTGGGCGGTCAACGGATATTGCCGTCCATCCAGTCGGCATAGAACGTCAATTTGGTTTTGCGTTCTGAAGCGGGGCCGATATTGGGGTCCAGGTAGAATGAATCGTGATTGTAATGCCGGGTTGAAATTTCCTCCAGGATAGCTCCCGTCCGGCTGGCGAAGCTGTGCTGTATTTCGCGTTCTACCACAATCAAATCTCCTGCCTGGTAATCACTGCTTACCCCGTCGAGAGTAAGCTGCAAATCTCCATAAAGCACATGGAATGTTTCTTCTTTCTGCCGGTGAGCATGACTGGGATTCTTCTGTCCCGGCAGCAGGATGATGATTTTTTTGCAGTATTCACGGTTGACGCAGGTGATGATACTGCAGCCGAATTCATCAAAGCGCTCCAGGCCGAAATGATGCGAGAGCTCCAGGTCCAGCTTGTCGCCCAGACGCAGTCCGCTTTGACGAATCAACTCGCACAGCGATTGGACAATCTGCAGTACCTGAGACCGGTCATTGCTGGCAGTGACTGCGGATGTCAGCAGCGGCGCCTTGGCCGGCAGGTCTGTTTTGGCTTTCAGACGCAAGTACTTAGACATATCGTTCGCCAGCAGCTGGTCTTCCTGGTTGGGGATGGCATAGAAGAGAGAATCGTGGGAGATGCTTTGTCCAGCACGGACGTCACTTTTCAGAAATACTCCTCGCTGCAAGCCACGTAAATCACTAGCCTCTTTGCTGGAGATGTCACGGCGGCGGTTCTGGACACCGCAGATGGAGTAAGCCCGTTCAGCGGCATCAAGCCAGGCGGCGATTTGCTCTGGCGTGGAGGAGTAAGCATTCAGCTGGTGCGATTGATCCGGCAGTCCGACATGGCGTTCCAGGATGGTTGCGCCTTTGGCCACGGCCAGCATCACCGGCGCAGTGTCGGCCGGGTTCTCGTGGGTGGAAAAGCCGATCGGCAGCCCTGGATAGCGCTGGCGGAAGAAGTCAATCTGGTTCAGTTCCAGTTCAGACTCAGGCGTAGGATATGAGCCCACGCAGTGCATCAGACAGAAAGTCTTGCTCCGGTGTTCAAAAAACGACACCAGATTGTCGATGTCAGCCAATTTCGCGCCGGCGGTAGAGATACTGACCGGGAGGTCGATTTGTGCGACTCGTTCCAGCAGCGGCCAGTCAGTGCAGGAGCAGCTGGCGATCTTCAGGATGTCATAGCCGTGTTCTTCCACCCTACCGGCAGAAATTTCATCGAAAGGAGTACACATGGTCAGGAATCCGCAATCGCTGACCGCTTGTTTCAACTGCCGGAATTCCGATTCTGAGAGGCGTGTTTCGGTAAACCGTTTGATATACTTGATATCCATCCGGTCACGATAATCAGGGTGAATTATGGTATCAAGGTCGCGGTACTGGAATTTAATGGCGAAACGGAAAGGCCGTCCGCGGGTTACCTTCTCCAGAGCCTCAACAATCTTCAGGCCGTGTGCGAGTTCCCCGCAATGGTTGTTGGCCATTTCCAGAACTATCAGACGTTGGAAGATATCGTTATTCATAGTAGGCTCCTGTTTCAAAAGTTGCGAGAATCTGCCCGGTAAATCCCAAGAGCAGGCTGTTTATTTGCCGACTGCCAGCAGGAATTGCAGGCTGGCGGAGGGCAGATGTCCTTGCAGTGCGGCGGCAGCTTCCAGGGCTGCCAGGCGCACTGTCTGGCTTTTGTCGCGCAGCAGTGACATCACAAAGGGTCTGGCGACTAGATCGCCATGGCGTCCGAACATGCGCACCATTGCGGCTTTGGTTTCCTCGTCGGCGATATGGGAGGCGAAATCGATGAGCTGTTCGATATCGACGCCGCTGCTGGAGGCGTAATCCAGCAGCTCCAGGGCGGTTTCCCGCAGGGGCAGATTGTCGGACAGGGTGGCGTCCAGGATAGCATCGAAGCAATCGTCGGTAAGCTCATGGCTGCAGCACTGAAACCAGGTCTGCAGGGCGATCGGGCTCTGGTCGCAGACGTAGAATTCCTGGGCTAACTCGATAGCTTCCCAGCCGCCGAGGCCGGTCAGCAGAGTGTGCAGGGCGGCCCGGGCGGCACCGGCCAGGACTTTCGAGGGCCCCTGCAGAGCCTTCAGGAGGTCAGGCGCAATCCAAAGCTCCTGGCATTTGGCACAGGCTTTCCAGAGGGCGGGCAATTCATCCTGCCGGGCCGTGGGGAGATGGCGGCGCAGCAGTTTTTCCTGCAGCACTCCGTTGAGTTCCCAGTCCCCCAGGGCGATAGCCAGGGCGAAGAATTCCCGGCCTTTGGACCGGAGCAGCTTCTGAGAGATATTTTCGAAAGCCGGGTTATTGCCGATATTTCTCAGGGCCAGCAATGTCACCTCGAAATCTTCCGCCTGGTCCAGCCAGGGCTGCAGTGCGGTTGCGGCCTCGCGTTCGCCGATCATTCCGATGAAGCGGATCAGCTGATGGCGGGAATATGTGTCAGGGGCGCTGGACAAGTTCTGCAGCAGCAGCGCTGAGAGCCGATGGCTGTCCTCGGCGCGGTCCGGATTCAGGCAGCGCATAACCATTGCCTCAAGGGCAAAGAAAGCCTCGGTGGCTGAGGGGTCATTTTGTTGCGAGAGGCGCTGGACCAGCACCGGCACAACCTGTTCCATCTGCTCCAGCAGCGCATCTGCGCACTCTCCACCCTCGGAGGGCTGAGCCCAGACCAGGCCGGCGATTTTTTTCACCGCAGCGGCGGCGCTGGTGCTGCGTTTTTTTTGCTTAGTAGTCTTGGTCATGATATCAGCTCCTCCTCAGAACAGGGTCCAGGGTGTGCGCATGGGTTGTTCTACCAGCCGGTTGGCTTCTTCATCCTCAATGAAGCGCAATTCGACCGGGTCGAAGTACAGCTTGCGGCCCAGGCGGATGGCGCAGTTGGCCAGATGGACCAGGATATTGCTGCGATTGCCATTGAGTTCATTCAGGCCGAATTTGCGCCGGGTGCGCACTGAGATATTGAAATCGCTGATTTGCGGTTCTGGTTCGGGCAGGCTATGCACCAGCTGGGCCAGATTGGCCGGCGTGGTGCGGAAATTCTTGTACACCTTGCCGTTCGGGCCTTCGATAAAGGGTTTGCCCTTGGTCTCATCTTGGCCCCATTCGCAGGATTCCAGGATAATTTTGCAGCCGTCGGCGTACTGCATGTATACTTGTCCCCACATCCCGACCACGTCCGGATGCTGGGGCCAGGGGGCGTTGGCCTCAATTTCCACCGGGCTGGTGTCGTCCTTGTCCAACAGGTACTGCACCGGGTCCAGGTAGTGCTGGCCCATATCGGCCAGGCCGCCACCGTCGTAATCCCAGTATCCCCGGAACGACCCCGAAGTGCGATGGGAGGTATAGGGACGGTACGGCGCCGGGCCCAGCCAGAGGTCGTAATCGAAATCCGGCGGGACTTCTTCCGGGGGCAGGCCGAGTTTGCCGGTCCACATGGAGGCTTTCCAATTGAAGCCAGTATGGGCGCTGATCCGCACCGTTAGCGGCCAGCCCAGAGCGCCGCTCTGGATCAGCTTCTTCAAGGGCGCGATGGTACTGCCCAAACCGTAGAAATTTCCATACAGCCGGAACCAGGTATTCAGGCGGAAGACTCGGGCGTTGCGCTGTACGGCTGCTGCGATATGGGTACCTTCTGCGATAGTGCGGGTCATGGGCTTTTCGGCCCAGACATCGCAGCCGGCATTCAAGGCGTAGATGTTCTGCAGCGCGTGCCAGTGCGGCGGGGTGACTACATGCACCACGTCGATCGACTCGCTGTCCAGCATTTCCCGGAAATCGCGATATCCCCGGCAGGAGGGACCGACTGTGGCCAGGGTGTCCTTGACCCGCTGGCCCATCACATCGCAGACCGCCACCAGTTCGCCCTGAGGGTCGTTGAGGACGTACTTGACATGCCCCTGACCCATGCTGCCCAAACCGATAATGGCGTGGTTGATCCGGTTGATGGCGGAAATTTTGTTCTTGGTTGTCATTTTGCCCATAAAATTACCTTGCCAGTGGAAAGGGGTGGAGAAAAGAGACCGCGCTCAGTCAAACGCACTTTGCAGGAACGCCATATAGCCTTTGTAGGCCATATAGATGTCCAGCTTGCCGGCGACTTCCCAGGGTGCATGCATGCTTAACAGCCCGACACCGCAATCAATTACATCCATGCCGTAGCGGGCCATATAGTGCGAGATGGTGCCGCCACCGCCGACATCTACCCGGCCCAGTTCACAGCTTTGCCACAGGACTTTCGCATCATTGAAGATTTTGCGCACCTGATAGACGAATTCCGCGCTGGCATCGCTGGCACCGCCTTTGCCGCGGCTGCCGGTGTATTTGGTGATGGCCAGGCCGCAGTTGATTTTGCTCATATTGTTAGGTGAGCTGACATTGGCGAAGTCGGGATCGTGCAGGGCAGTCACATCTGCCGAGAGCATCTTCGAATTCTCCAGCGCCCGGCGCAGCCACAGGTCGTGATATTCGCCGCAGAGCGCCAGCAACTCGGCCACGGTGTTCTCCAGGAAAGTAGAGTCCATGCCGGTCGCGCCATAAGAGCCGATCTCCTCCTTGTCGCAGACCAGCGCCGCCTGGGTGCGGGCAGGGATGCCGGGGGCATCCAGCAGGGCCCGGGCGGCAGCGTAAGCGCAGACCCGGTCATCATGGCCGTATCCCAGCAGCATGGAGCGGTCCAGCCCGAGGTCCCGGGCCGGGCCGGCAGGCACGATTTCCAGTTCCGCGCTGCAGAAATCCTCCTCCTCAATGCCGTATTTTTCCTGCAGCAGACGGAGGATGCGCAGCTTGGTCTTGTCCTTGATCTCTTTATCGTCGTCCTTGCTGGAGACCGGCCGACTGCCCATCAGCACATTGAGGGCTTCGCCGTCAATGCCGCTGGCCAAGGTTTTCTTGTCGGCGTCCTTGTCGAGATGGGGCAGCAGGTCAGTGATGACAAAGACCGGATCGGTGGGTTTTTCACCGATGTTCAAAGTAACTTTTTTACCGTTGCGCAGGATTACTACCCCATGCAATGCCAGAGGCATGGCCACCCACTGATATTTTCTGATGCCGCCGTAGTAATGCGTATCAAGCAGGAGCAAATCGTCGTCCTGATAGAGCGGGTTTGGTTTGGCATCCAGGCGGGGGCAGTCGGCGTGCCCCCCGACCAGATTAAGGCCTTCCTGCAAGGGCTTCTGCCCGACTTTGAGCAGCATCAAAGTCTTGCCGCCGCAGGAACGGTAAACTTTCGCCCCGGGCTTGAGTTTCTTCTGGCCCTGGCGCAGCTGGTCCAAGTCCTGATAGCCGGCCGCAACAGCCAGCTGCAGCAAATGGTCGTGGACCAGACGCTCGGTCTTGGCCTGGCTGAGAAATTCACGGTACTCGGAACAATATTTTTCCAGTGCAATTTCGTCCTTGGCGCTCAGCCGGTCCCAGCCCTGTTCACGCTTCCAGAGCGTAACTGAGGGTTTCTTTGGGGCAGGAGTTTTTCGGGCCATAATGGTTCCTTACTCAGTTAAGGGTGATTTTGCGGCCCCCCTCGGCGGCGCTGCGGCTGATCGCCAGGCAGGCCCGGTGGGCATTGACAGCGGAGGCCAGGTTGTGCGGTGATTCCCGCTCTTCCTGGATGCAGGTGATGAAATGTTCAACCATGGCCGGGAAAGGATGGCTGTAAACATCACCGCTCTTCTTAATCCCTGTGTCCAGGGTGAAAAAATTCTGCTGTCCGGCGAACCGGCTCAGGAAGAACCGGTCATTGATGATGGTTCCTTTTTCGCCCAGCAGGCTCAAGTTGGCGGTATAGGGGTTGTAGCCCACCAGCGAGCAGGTGAATACTCCCAAGGCACCATTGGCAAAGCGTACCTGGGCCGTCTCTACGGGCGGGTATTCGTAGTACTCGCCCACCTGGAGCGCGGCACCGCTTACTTCCACGATGTCCGCACCCAAGACGAAGCGGGCCATGTCCACCGAATGACAGCCGGCCAGGATGAACGCGCCGCCGGTCTGAGCGCGTTCTTTCATCCAGCCCAGGCGCTCCCGCCCGAACCAGTAATCGACATT
>JAAZIZ010000101.1 GCA_012800565.1 Lentisphaerota bacterium | reverse complement strand
TTAATATTTTTCAGAAAAAAGACAAAAAAAACGCCTTTGCGAACTGTTTCGTCGCAAAGGCATTTACGGTTATGCTTAGATATTAGTGCGAACTATTTCTGATTCTTTGATACTGCGACTGGCAAAACAGCGGTCTTTCGGCCACGGGCAGCCGGTATCGCATTCACCGTAGATGCAGAGCAGGACATTCTCCGGGTGCTGCTGCTGATACGTGAAGAGTTCCCGGAAATATCGCGTCCGGTATTCCTCGTAGCTCTCGCCTGGCCGGGCATCGCCCTTGAATTGTCCCCGGTCCTCATAGCGAAAACGAAAACAGTCGATATGCAGAGGTGTTTCCTCGGGATTGATCTGGGGCAGCCGGGACGGATACCCCTGCCCGATCCGGAAAGCGGAAAACAGCCCCAGCCGTTTCGACTCTGCAAATACTTCAGCCGGCGGAAAAGGCACCGGATACTCTCCCCGGGTGAAAGAAGGATAGTCCGAAGAGTCTTCGGCGACCATCCGGTAGTAGGAATAGTTATCTATCTGATTGATCTCGGCGAAAATTTCGAATTCCTGCATAGCTGTTTTTTCCCTATCCTGAAAGGCGCGTACCCTGCCAATCCTCCGCACAAAGGTTCACCAGGCAGAACAAGAGACTAATGTAACCCGCTCAGGATGGGATTGCAATCGAAAGACAGCGTTTTCGCCTCCAGGATAATCGGTCACTTATTGATATTCACTGCCCCGGTAAGCTGCACCTGGAGTGCCTGTCGCCTTACCGCGAAGCGGCGAAAGCACTGAAAGCGCAAAAACCACGGCAACGCCTGAACCCGAGGGCGAAAGTCCTCCGGGAACAAGGCTGCAGGAGCTTGCTGCCACACAATCTTTAGGCGGAAAAGCCCCAACGGGGCGTGATATACCCAAGGCAACGCCTGAACCCGAGGGCGAAAGTCCTCCGGGAACAAGGCTGCGGAAGCAAGCTTCCGCAGGGAAAGCGGCAGCAAGCTGCCGCTCTCCAAATGCCCTTACGCCCTATTTATGTTGCTTTGCAGGAAATTAGGTTGCGACGGGGACTGAATGCCCTTACGCCCTGGGTCATGCCCCGCCTTTCCCATTGTCCCATCCATACGTCCCATACGTCCTATACGTCCCATACAATTTCCCGCGCCGGTGGCGCGGCACAGCAGCTTGCGCAATAAGATCAGGAGTTGCAAAAAACCTACTTTGGTTTAACTTAACATAAATCATGCCTGGGGCATTGCTCAAAAAGGTTGCGCTGGAAAAAAAGATCACAGTAACTGTCACGGGGAAAAGAAATGGAACAAGGCTATTACTCGCACGAAAATCCTCAGAACCTGGTTCGCACCCACCGTGTGGATGTCGCGATCGTCGGTGGCGGCATGGCCGGCGCCTCGGCGGCGGTTACGGCAGCTCGGCTGGGATTAAAAACTTTGCTGGCCCAGAACCGGCCTTGCCTGGGAGGACCGATCAGTACTGAATGCGAGAGTAATTCCGATGGTCACCTGATCGTCGGAGGCTCAAACTGGACAACCCGGGATGCCCGTGAAACTGGGCCTATTGAAGAATTTCGCATGACTTCCGCAGACCGTTACGAAAATGGCTGGCGCAATCATTTCAGTCAGGTTTTACGTGATATTGTGGAAAAAGAGAGCAACCTTACTCTCTTACTCAATACGGAAGTCTATGATGTCAAAATGGAAGGCAAGAGAATCCGGGAATTGACTGCCCGGACCATAGGGAGTGACCTGACCCACCATATCTTCCCCAAAATGGTGATAGACTGTTCCGGGGACTCCTTTGTGGGTTTCGCGGCCGGTGCCAAGTATCGCCAGGGACGCGAAGCAAAAGCTGAATTTAACGAGAGTTTAGCCCCGGAAGAAAGTGATTCGTGCGTATTAGGCTCCAGCCTCTATTTCCGTGCGGTCGATGTCGGACATCCAGTAAAATTCACGCCGCCGGACTGGGCGGACCGTATTGATGAATCCATGTTCGTCAACCGGAACCATCAGGATATCACAAATGGATACTGGTGGCTGGAATGCGGCGGTGATATGGATACGGTTTGTGATAACGAAGAAATCTACAAAAAACTCCTGAAAATACTGTACGGAATCTGGGACCATATTAAAAACGGCGGCGGGCATGGCGCAGATAATTTTGCCATCGAATGGATTTCCAGTATCCCCGCAAAGCGGGAATCCCGCCGCCTGATCGGTGACCATATTCTTACCGAAGGTGAAATCCTGGCGCACAGTACTTTTCCTGATGGAGTCGCCTACAGCGGCGGCAATGTCGATCTCCACCCGATCAAGGGCTTTTACAGCGGCAACGAACCCTCTGGCGGCAGACATGGAATTATTTCCCCGGGGCTTTATCAAATCCCGCTGCGTTGCCTCTACTCCCAAAACATTGAAAATCTGCTGATGGCCGGGCGTAACATCAGCGTATCGCATGTGGCTCTTTCGTCAACCCGGATGATGGGCACCTGCTCGGTTCTTGGGCAGGCGGCTGCCGGCACAACATTCCTATGCGTCAAATATTCGGAAAACCCGCGTCAGGTTGCACAAAAACGGATTGGGGAACTGCTGCGTATTTTGCATCGCGTTGATCATACGGTTCCAGGGGTTGCTGTTACGGACCCTGACAATCTTTGTGCCCAAGCATCCGTCAAGGTTTCATCAAGCATGAAGCTGAATCTGCTGCACCGGGGAACTGGTATGAGGGAAAAACTGTCGGCGGATGAAATCCCTTCAGCACAATCGTTTATTGCCACCACGGAATCTCTTGACGAAGCCATTTTTCTGATGCATAACCGCTCGGCTTCCGCGGTAACTGTTCACGCAGAACTGGTACGGCAGCAAGAAATGTATGAATTCACGACAGGAGAAGTTCTGGCGACAACCTCCTGCACGCTTCCTCCAGGCAATGCCGTCCAGGCCCACTTCAGATTCCAGGCAAAGCTGCAACCCGGGACACGATATTATATCCGGATGGCACATGCGCCGGACGTCGAATCATGCCTGTGTGAACATTACCTGCCAGGAGTATGGAAATCAAAAATGAAGCGCAGCTGGCCTC
Source organism: Lentisphaerota bacterium (assembly GCA_012800565.1). Lineage (GTDB taxonomy): Bacteria > Verrucomicrobiota > Lentisphaeria > Oligosphaerales > Oligosphaeraceae > JAAZIZ01. The sequence continues at coordinate 5,301 of JAAZIZ010000101.1, read as the reverse complement.
CGCAAGGGGATAGGCATAATCACTGCGTACGCTTCATTCCAGAACAACACCCGTTTGCAGGCGAGAACCTTCTGAATAATAACAACCGCGGCGGCGATGCCTTATCAATCTGGATTTCAGACCCGGACGCGCCCTTCCCGCAATCCGCGGAAATCCTTTTCCCGGAACGCAGTCTATGCTCTTGCGTTGAACTGGTTTTCGATACCGGACTGGACCACATCAATATTTATTCCCGTCAGCAGGAATGTGTCAAAGAATACGTCCTTGAGGGGATCATCGCTGGGGAATATCAAGTATTGGCCGAAGAAAAGGATAATTTTCTCCGGTTCCGCAAACATGTCTTCCCGCCGATTATACTTGATGGAATTCGCCTGATTGTGAAAGCGTCCAATGGTGACCCTTCCGCCAGAGTCTATCAAATCAGGGCTTACAAAAACAGTACGGTTGAATAATCCTAAAACACCCCCTTGGCGTGCTTGGCGTACTTGGCGGTTAGTTAACCATTGAACCGCCAAGGATGCAAAGGACGCAAAGGAAGAGGGAGAGAGAGGATGAAAGAACCGGGCAGCAATTTCTTGGCGTGCTTGGCGCTCTTGGCGCTCTTGGCGGTTAGTTAACCATTGAACCGCCAAGGATGCAAAGGACGCAAAGGAAGAGGGAGAGAGAGGATGAAAGGAGCCGGGCAGCAATTTCTTGGCGTGCTTGGCGCTCTTGGCGTACTTGGCGGTTAGTTATTCTTCATTGCCTGTCCACAACGTCCACAATTGCTGAAACACTCCCCTTGGCGCTCTTGGCGTGCTTGGCGGTTAATTCTTCTTCATTGCCTGTCCATAACGTCCACAATTGCTGAAACTCCCCTGGGCTGGTCTGCTTTCTGCTGCAGCTCCCTGTGGCATTGTAATTTCCTCCAGATAAGTTATAGTAAAAACGCGCTTTCTAAGTGCACTGCAAAAGACGTATTGCGAAATTGTTTCCAGTATGATTTCAGCCAGAAAAAGGACTTGTAAAGATGCATCATTTCGGCAATGAAGAACTCGAACTGTTGAAGCAGGTAGTAGAAAGTAAGAGACTCATGCGCTACCGTGGCGGCGAAAATGGCTTCACCATGGATTTTGAGAGTAAAATCTGTCAGCGCCTGAAAGTCAAACACGCCTTGACGCTCAACAGCGGCACCAATGCCATCTATTGTGCCATGACCGCCATGGGCATCGGCCCTGGCGACGAGGTCATCGTCCCCGCTTTCACCTGGGTTGCCACGCCGATGGCACCGCTGCTGGCCGGAGCCGTGCCGGTGCTCGCTGATATCGATGAGACCCTGACTATTGACCCGGCGGACATCGAACGCAAAATCAGCCCCTACACCAAGGCTATCATTCCGGTCCACATGGGCAATACAGTCTGCAATATGGACGCCATCATGGACATCGCCAAGCGGCATAACCTGCTGGTCTGCGAGGATGCCTGCCAGGCGGCCGGCGTCACCTACCATGGCCAGGAAGCCGGCACCATCGGTCAGACCGGTGCCCTGAGCTTCAATATGTTCAAGAATCTGACCTGTGGCGAAGGCGGAATGCTTCTGACTGATGACGACCGCTACTACGAACGCGCACTGATTATGCACGATGCAGGATGCTATACCCGTGACCACGCCGCGCAAATGCAAGAGAAATTCTTCCCCGGATTCAATTTCCGGGTCTCGGATTTCCAGGGTGCGATGCTCTGCGCCCAGCTGGCGAAATTCGACGGCTTCATCAGCGGCTTGAAAGAGCGCCGTGATTTGGTCCGCTCAATACTCGGCAGCTCGCAGCAGTTCGAGCTGGTCACGGCCAATGACCCGGACGGTGTCCTGTCAGTGAATATAAAATTCCCCACCCAGAAAGATGCCGCAGCTTTCAAGGAAAAGCACGGCACTATCTTCTGGATCGAATCCGGTCGGCATGTCTATACCAACTGGACCCCGGTATTGAACAAATCCTGGTGGGACGAGCGCCTGAATCCGCATAAATTCGCCCGCCGGACCATTGATTACCCCCTCGATGCCTGCACCCGCACCCTGGATATCCTGACTCGCAGCGCCGCAGTCAGCTTCGGCTACAGTATGCCCTTGAGTGAAGTCGAGAGCAACTGCCGCAAACTGCTGCAATAGCCCCCTGCCTGATTCCGCTGCCCTGCCCTGAAAAGAAACGGCCCGCCAAGCGAATTGGCGGGCCGTTTGCTTTCGGTTCAAATCATCTTATTCATGGATGATTCGGGGGCAGTATTTGGTATGCAGGAGATGATGCGCTTTTTCGCTGTTGGGCTCACCCAGGAATTCCTCATAGATTTTGACAATCGAGGGATTCAGATGCGATTTGCGGATCGGCAGCTTGGTATCGGCGCGGTAGAGGGCGTCCTTGCGGGCTTCCAGGATGCTGGTATTGCCGTGATAATACGGCTGTCCGCCACCGTTGATGCAGCCGCCGGGGCAGGCCATGATCTCAATGGCATGGTAAGTGGCTTCCTTGCGCCGAATCTTCTCCAGCAACTTGCGGGCATTGCCCAGACCGGACACGACTGCGGCTTTCAATTCCTGGCCGGCGATGGTGACGGTGGCTTCTTTCACGCCTTCCAGACCGCGGATGGCACAGAACTCAATCGTGGCTTTCTCCTCGCCTTCCAACTTGGCTGCGATGGTCCGCAGAGCGGCTTCCAGCACTCCGCCGGAAGCACCGAAGATCACGGCGGCGCCGGTGGATTCCCCGAGCGGGCTGTCGTAATTTTCATCGGGCAGGAGTTCGAAGAGTATTCCGGCCTCTTTAATCATCGCCCCCAGCTCACGGGTGGAGAGCACATAATCGACATCCGGCACGCCGTTGTTGCTGAATTCTTCCCGTCCGGCCTCGTACTTCTTGGCCAGGCAGGGCATCACCGACACCACGATCAGGTCAGCCGGGTCAATACCGAGCTTTTCAGCATAGTAACTCTTGGCAATGGCGCCGAACATCTGCTGCGGTGACTTGGCGGTGGAGGGCAGATTCAGCAGGTCCGGGAACTGATATTCCATGAAATTCACCCAACCCGGGCAGCAACTGGTCAGGATAGGCAGATTCTCGCCGGTTTCCAGGCGTTTCATCAGCTCGGTGCCCTCTTCCATAATGGTCAGATCAGCCGACCAGTCGGTATCGAAGACCTTGGCAAAACCCAGCCGGCGCAGTGCAGCCACCAGTTTCCCGGTGCTGATCGAGCCAGGTTCCATCCCGAATTCCTCGCCGATGGCTACCCGAACCGCAGGCGCAGTCTGCACAATCACGGTCTTCTTGGGGTCATCAAGGGCTTTCCAGATATCCTCGCGGTAGCCGATTTCGGTCAGAGCACCGACCGGGCAGGCTTGTGCACACTGACCGCAGAATACGCAGGCAGTCTCAGACAGAGGCTTGAAATTCTCGGGAGCGACCGCGACATTGAAGCCGCGATTCACGCCGGAGAGCACGCCGACAGTCTGAATGACGTTGCAGGCTGTTTCACAGCGACGGCACAGAATGCATTTGTTCAGATCACGGCAGATGGCCGGATTGGCACAATCGACATCAAACTTCGACTGCATGCCCTGGAATTTAACCCGGTCAATATTGAATTCATGCGCCAGTTCCTGCAGACGGCATTCCCGGTTCTTGGCGCAGATCAGACAATCCGTAGGATGGTTCGAGAGCAGCAGCTCCAGGATGGTGCGCCGGGCCTTGATGGCACGCAGGCTGTTGGTCAGGACTTCCATCCCTTCGGCTACCGGAGTGCAGCAGGCCGGAGCCAGATTGGGGCGACCCGCAACCTCAACCACGCAGATCCGGCAGGAGCCGCTGCGGTGCTCGACATGAAAACAGTCCAGCTTGATATGGCACAAGGTGGGAATCTTCAGACCAAGCTTCTGGGCGGCTTCCAAAATGGTAGAGCCCTCCCGTACTGTCACCGGATTATTGTTGATTTTCAGATTTATCATATCTTTCCGAACTCCTCTTCTTGAGGGATTTTGCTAATGCTCACATATTTCCACCGGCAGAACAACTCAGCACAGACCGGTGCACCCAACCACAGTTCCAGAGCCTGCGGCTATTTCTTGACGTCGATGGCATTGAATTTGCAGTTCTGTATGCAGGCACCGCATTTGATGCACTGGCTCTGATCAATGTGATGGCGGGTCCTGGGAGAGCCGCTGATGCAGTTAACCGGGCAATTGCGGGCACAGAGACCGCAACCGATGCATTTATCGTTGATGCTGTACTGCAGCATGGATTTGCAAGCTCCAGCCGGACAGCGATGTTCGTAAACGTGAGCATTGTATTCGTCGGCAAAGTTGACCAGTGTCGAGAGCACCGGGTTGGGCGAAGTCTGGCCCAGGCCGCACAGTGCGGTGTCTTTAATCACCGTCGCCAAGTCGCTCAGTTCGCTCAGCATTTCCGGTGTGCCCTTGCCTTCACAGATACGGGTCAGAATCTCATACATACGGCGGTTGCCGATCCGGCAAGGAGTGCATTTGCCGCAGGACTCATCGACGGTGAAATCCAGGAAGAAGCGGGCGATATCGACCATGCAGTCTTCTTCGTCCATGACAATCATTCCGCCGGAACCCATCATGGAGCCCAGAGCTTTCAGACTCTCATAATCAATGGCGGTATCAAGGTTCTTGGCTGTAATGCAGCCGCCGGAGGGTCCGCCGGTCTGCACCGCCTTGAATTCCCGCCCGCCCAGGATTCCGCCGCCCAGGCCGAAAATGATGTCGCGCAGGGCGATGCCCATGGGCACCTCAACCAGTCCGACATTGGCGATTTTGCCGGCCAGAGCGAAGACCTTGGTGCCAGGAGAACCGGCGGTGCCGATGGTCTTGAACCATTCCGGCCCCTTGCGGATGATGGCGGCGACATTGGCCAGAGTCTCAACGTTGTTCACTACTGTCGGGCGCTTCCACAACCCCTGCACGGCCGGGAACGGCGGCTTGAAAGTCGGCTCACCGCGTTTGCCTTCAATCGAGTGAATCAGTGCGGTTTCTTCGCCACAGACGAAAGCGCCAGCACCGTATTTGAGCTCAATGTTGAAATTGAAGCCTGTGCCCAGGATGTTCTGGCCCAGCAGCCCGGCCTCTTTGGCCTGACTGATGGCAATGCGCAGGCGCTTGATGGCCAGCGGATACTCGGCCCGGATATAGATATAGCCAATTTCAGAATCAATCGCGTAACCGGCGATCGCCATAGCTTCCAGAACGCTGTGCGGGTCCCCCTCAAGCACGGCACGGTCCATAAAGGCCCCGGGGTCGCCTTCGTCAGCATTGCA
>JAAZIZ010000100.1 GCA_012800565.1 Lentisphaerota bacterium | reverse complement strand
CGCGCAATACCCGCACATCCTTGCCATCGACGTTCAGCCGCAGCAGTCCCTCGTCATTCTCGACCACGATCTGATGCTTTTGTCCGGCCACGATCCGGATTTTGGGCTGTTGTTCTTCCCACAGGATGCTCCCTTTGCGGATAATCCTGTGCAGGGTATTGCCCATGCCCCCGAACTGGAAGAAGTATCCGGTCTGCAGGGAGTCTCCCTCTGCTGCTACCTGCAGGAACACGCTGAGGTCGGAGGCTGGTGCGCCTGCCTCCGGCAGCACCTGGGCGGTGAATTCGATGCGCTGATAGTCGGGCACTGACTGCCGGAACAGGAGCCGGTTGTCGGCTTTGCCTTGGCAGCACAGCGCACCAGCATTGATTTCCCAGGCGCCGGCGGTGACCTGCCATTTTTTCAGTTCGGCGGGATTGCTGAAATCGCTGTCATAGACCAGTTCCCATTCTTTGCCTTTGCCGGCGGTTTCGACCGGGAGGCTGGCATCAAGGGCATCCTGGAAGGCCTGCGATGGCGGCCCGAAGTAGTTTTCCATATTTCCCATATACACATATCCCTTGCTCTGCACCATACGCATCAGCCTGCCCATTTCCAGGCTGTTGGGATGACTGGCGACAATATCTTTGATCTGCTGCCAGCAGGCCAGCGATTTATTTACCGCCTCCTTGTCGGTGCCACTGGTTTTACGCACCGTGTCCATGGCATCGGCGGATTTGAGCATCAGGTCGGTGAAAGTCCATCCTGCCCGCACAAATGCCACCCGTTGCCGGAACAGCTCCGAATCTGCCACGGCTGTCTCGGCCCGCTTCAGGCAGGCGTCCGTCTGGGCCAGGACGCTGCCGCTGTAGACGTTGCGGAGGAGGTGGAAAACCTTTAGCCGGTTGCTTGAGCCGTGGCGGAAATCCGTGGCTGCCAGCACCTGGCGCCGGGCTTCTTCCCAGACCTGCCAGTATTCTTCGACTGCCGTGGCGGCCGGCCCGAAACCGCGCTGGTAGTAATCTTTCAGGATGGCCTTTTCATCAGCCTGGCAATTCCAGGTCAGCTGGGCCAGCAGATAATACATTGGCGCGGCGGTGCACCAGGCTTCGGTAGCGCCATCAATGAACAGCCCCATGCAGCCATTTTGCCCCAGGAAATGGAAATCATCGGCCAGGTCCTGCAAGGCGACTTCCGGAAGGCACCACACCCCGCCGCCGAAATACCACCAGTTCGGGCGGTAAAACATATTGGGGGCCTTTTTTGACCAGCCCAGCCAGCGCTCTTTGTTGGTCCTGCGTGAATCCGGAGTAGCAAAAGGAAAGCTGGAGACGAAAGCCAGCATGGTGTTTTGCTCCAGCCCGTCTCCCAGTGGCGGGGTGGTGGAGGGCCCGTAGGCCATGGCCTGCACCAGCACATCGTCGCGTTCGGGCAGTTTTTCCTTCAGTAATCTGGCCAGGTGGTTCCAGAAAGTCACGTACCGGTCGCTCAGATACACATATTCTTCCTGCTTGCCTTTCCAATAAAAGGTGAATGGCTCAGCATCAAGGCGGTCCCAGGCTTTGCAGTTGGGGCAGACGCAGACTCCTGAATTGTGGCCGTCACTGGCGCCGGCGCTGGGATAATTCATTCTCGGGTTGCGTTCCAAATCGGCCAGGGCATCGGTGACCCATTGCTGCCAGACCGCAGGATTGGATTTACAGAGCTTCTTGGCCCAATATTGGTCGCCTTTCGGATTGTCCACCCCCGGGCCGGGGTAGGTGCCGCGGGTGCCGTCAGGCTGCAGGGCGAAATACTCCGGGTGGCTTTTGCAGAAGCGCGGCCACCAGTCATTGAAACCATGCCCGCCGCTGCTGCCGGGCGAGTAGTCCAGGTGGTCGCGGCTGGCAAACAGCATGCGTTGACAACGCAGCCAGTCGCTGGAAATTTTCGGTTGCAGGATCAGGTCCCGGGTCAGGATTTGCGGATGATAGCGCTTGTCCATGG
>JAAZIZ010000003.1 GCA_012800565.1 Lentisphaerota bacterium | reverse complement strand
TCGCGATAGTGCTTGTAGCCCTCAGGATAATGATAATCGGCAATGTCCCCGACATTGATCACCAGGTCGGCTTTCTGCTCTTTGAACAGTTCCAGGGCGGCTTGGACCAGACTGCAGCTCTCCCGCGTGGTCTTGATATGCGTGTCGGTCATGATCCCGACCCGCAGAATCGGCTCCTCAGCTAAAAGCATGCAGGACAAAGCAGTACCAAGAGACAGAACCCGGGATATCTTCATGCTGGACTCCGTGGTGAATGGAGGAATGAAACGGACGCATCAGGGCGTCAAGGAATGCGGACTAATGTAATCGGCAAAGTGTTTTTTGCCAGCCCTGCAGTCCAGAGGAGTTGAGGACGATTACAGGGCGATTACAGAAAAAGAAAAAGCCTGCCAAAAGAGTTGGTCTTGACAGGCTTCAAGTAAGCAGATGGTCGGGGCGGAGGGATTCGAACCCCCGACCTAATGGTCCCAAACCATTCGCGCTAGCCAGGCTGCGCTACGCCCCGCAATAACAGCATCAAAAAACTGCGTATACTATAATCACGATTCGAGAATTATCAATCCGGCTGCCGGAGTTAAGCACCAATTATCTCTGCTGTGAACGGGAATGATGTGCAGCCCATCCCTGGGCTTTGAAGCTGACAAGCCTCTTGGCGTTCTTTACGTCCTTGGCGGTCAGTCTTTCTTCATTGAACCGCCAGGATGCCCTGGGCTTTGAAGCTGACAAGCCTCTTAGCGTTCTTTACGTCCTTGGCGGTCAGTCTTTCTTCATTGAACCGCCCGGGGCACCAGAAGTTTCCTGATGAAATAGGGGAGGGCGGTATTGAAAAAAATCACTTTTACAATACATTAACTGTTTTACTTATTGGTCAGATAGAACATATAGAGCATAAGGACTGATTGGATGAAAACATCATTGTCATGGCTGCGGGATTTTGTCGATATCCCCTGGGAGCCGCGGGAACTGGCTGCACGTTTGACTGCGGCCGGGCTGGAAGTGGAAGGCATTGAGGAAATCGGCAAAATCCCTGCCGGAGTGGTGGTCGCGGAAATCCTGGAACGACGGGCGCATGAGAATTCCGATCACCTGAGCGTATGCCAGGTCAGCATCGGCAGCGGAGAAAATCTCCAGATCGTCTGCGGAGCCCCGAATTGCGATGCCGGTCAGCGCGTGCCCCTGGCAAGCGTAGGCACAGATTTCGGCGATGGCTTCGTGATTAAAAAAGCCAAACTGCGGGGCGTGGAATCTCAAGGCATGCTCTGCTCGGCCAAAGAACTCGGCCTGAGCGATGATCACCAGGGGCTGCTGATTCTGCCTCCTGATGCGCCGCTGGGTGTACCGCTCAGCGATTTATATCCCGCCGATGTGGTGATCGACTGGGAGGTCACCCCGAACCGTCCTGACTGGCTGTCGCACTTGGGCATCGCCCGGGAGATCGCGGCCCTGACCGGCGGTGAACTGCGTCTGCCGGAGTCAGAACTGTGCGTGACCTTGGACAGCAGCGCCGATGAGGCCGCAAAGGTCACATTGCAGGCGCCGGACCTCTGTCCGCGCTATATCGCCCGGGTGTTCCGCGGGGTCAAAATCGGTCCCTCGCCCGATTGGATGGTGCGGCGTCTGGAAGCAGTCGGACTGCGTTCCGTGAACAATGTGGTGGATATCACCAACTACGTGATGCTGGAATACGGACAGCCGCTGCATGCTTTCGACCTGAAGACCCTGGCTGGCCAGGAAATCATCGTGCGCCGGGCCGAAAAAGGCGAGTCGATCGTGACACTGGATGGAACTAAGCTGTCCCTGCAGACTGACAACCTGCTGATTGCCGATCAGTCGCGCGGTGTGGCTCTGGCAGGTATTATGGGGGCGGAGAACAGCATGATCACCGATCAGACCACTACGGTGCTGCTGGAGGCCGCCGCCTTTGACCGCAACAACGTCCGTCTCAGCTCCCGCAAGCTGGAGAAAGCGACCGACAGTTCGTACCTCTTTGAACGCGGGGTTAGCCCGGAAATAACCGCCCTGGCCAGCAGGCAGGCGGCCGGCCTGCTGTGCGAATTGGCCGGCGCGGAGCAGCTGGCGGGGGTCATCGACTGCTATCCTGAACCTTGGCAAAGCCAGGAGATCACCTGCCGCCTGGCCCGGGTCAATGCCCTCCTGGGACTGTCGTTGACGGCAGAGGAACTGGCAGATTGCTTCCAGCGCCGCGGTATCACGGTCACAGCCAACGATGGACAGCTCCTCACGGTAAAGACCCCGTACTGGCGCTTCGATTTGCACAGCGAAATCGACCTGGTGGAGGAGGCGGCTCAGATGCGCGGCCTGGATGCGATTCCCGAGGCGCCGGCCATCGCCCGTTTAGGCGGCAGTACCAAAGAGGATACATTTTACCCCCTGGAGGAGGTCCGCAGCCAGCTGCAGGGCCTGGGACTTGATGAGATCGTCAATTACAGCCTCTGGTCATTGCCGCAATGCCTGGCCGGCAGCACCCTGCAGGAGGAGGATATCCTGCGGGTCTCAAATCCCATCAGCCAGGATACTGCCTACTTGCGCCCAAATCTGCTGGCCGGACTGCTGCAGGTGGTCAATCACAATGTCTCACGCAATCAGCACGACCTGGCAATTTTCGAGATCGGGCGGATTTTCCGGCTTTGTGCTGGCGCCAAGCAGGAGACGACCCAGATCGGACTGGCCTTGAGCGGACGCTGCCATCCGGAACGTTACGGAGCAGAACTCACGGCGCAGCATGACTTCTTTTCCTTGAAAGGTCTCCTGGAGAGCTTGCTGATCAGCCGCAGGCAAAGTGATTATGTGTGCGAACCGATCCGCCATCCGGCTTTCAAGGAGGGGGCGGCTGCGCGTATCTTGGTCAAGGGCCAGGAGGTGCTGGTTTTCGGGGAAGCCGCCACTGCTCTGAGCAAGGGCATCCGCCTGCGCTACCCGCTGTTCCTGGCTCTGCTGGACTGGGAGGTACTGCAATCCCTGCCGCCGGCAGCGCGGAAATACACCGAGCTGCCGCAATTCCCCGGTACAGCCCGGGATATCTCGTTTGTCGCTCCCGGCGGGCTGACCCATCAGGACATCGTGGACAAAATCTGCAGCCTGAAGCTGCCCTTGCTGCAGAAGGTCGAGTTGTTTGATATTTACGAAGATGCCAAGGTCCTCGGCGAGGGCCGGCGCAGCATGTCTTATTCCTTGACTTTCCGCGACCCCAAACGAACCCTGACTGACGATGAGGTCAATCAGCTGCAGGAGAAGGTCCGCCGGACCTTGGAGAAAGACCTGGCAGTCGAATTGCGCTGATCGCCCAAGGCAGATAGTTCAGGAACACTTAAATGCAAGTAAAACAGTTCAAGACCGGCGGGGTGATTGCCATCAGCAATGTGCCCCATATCATCGAAAACATTGAGAAGCATACCCCGTCAGCCCGGGGCGCGTCCACGCTCTACAAGGTACGCTGCCGCAATCTGATCACCCAGAGCAAGACGGACATCACGGCCAAAGGCGAAGATGAATACGCAGAGCCGGATTTCCGGCAGCGGGCAGTGCAGTTTCTCTATAACCAGGGCGATGATTATGTCTTTATGGACACCGAGGACTTCGAGCAGTTCATCCTGGACCAGTCAAGCGTCGGTGATGACAAGTTCTATCTGGTCGATGGCATGGAGGGAATCTTTGCCCTGATCCTGGAAGACCGCATCGTGGGCATTACCCTGCCCGATGTGGTGGAACAGAGGCTTGTCCAGTGCGACCCGGCCATCAAGGGACAGAGCGCCACTAACCGCGGCAAGACCGCGAGAACTGAAACAGGGCTGACTATTCAGGTACCGGAATATATGGAGCAGGACGAAGTGGTGCGCATCGATACCAGGAACGGGAAGTTCCTGGGCCGGGTGGGCACGAGCTTCTGACGCCCGAATGCGCTCTTGGTACTGGGGAGACAGTCAAGGAATGGATAATGGCGGTTCTGTATATCATAGCCACACCGATCGGCAATCTCAACGACCTGACTCCGCGGGCGCGGGAGATTCTGTCCAGTCTTGAGGTGCTGGCTTGTGAAGATACACGCCATACCGGCAATATGCTGCATCTGCTGCAGATTCCCCGTCCGGCGACCTTGCTGGCCAATCACGAGCATAATGAACATGCCATGGCGGGGAAGATTGTGGCCCTCCTCGCCGAGGGCAAACGGGTGGGCATCTGCAGTGATGCTGGCTATCCGCTGATCAGTGACCCCGGTTATCCGGCGGTGGTGGCGGCATTGCAGGCCGGCCACGAGATCGTGGTGATCCCCGGTGCCAGCGCCGTGCCTATGGCGCTGATCAGCTCCGGACTGCCACCCTCCAGCTATACTTTCAAGGGCTTCGCACCACGCAGGCCCGGACAACGGCGGCGCTTCCTGGAAATGGAACTGTCGTCACCTCATACGCTGATTTTTTATGAATCACCGTATCGCCTTGGCAAACTGCTTGCCGAAGCGCTGGAGGTCTATGGCAACCGCCAGGCTGCGGTCTGCCTGGAATTGAGCAAGCAGTTCGAGCGGGTCCGCCGCGGCAGCTTGAGCGAACTTTCAGCCGAGTTTGCAACCGCGAAAGTCAAGGGTGAGGCCGTGATTGTGATCGCCGGCGACAAGGACAAGCATACGCTGGCCGATGCGGAAGCCGATACGGAAACCTAAGGGAGGACAGAGATGCGTGACAGCCAGCGAAGTATATGGGTCGGTGTCGCAATTCTGCTGATTATGCTGTTTGCGGCTGTCGTACTGGTGCTGCAAATAGCAGAGGCACGGCGGCTGCGGCGAGTCTTGCAAGACGCCGAGGCGTACCGCTTCACTGTTGATCAGCTGCCTTTACAGCAGGGCGGTGCCTGGCAGACCGAACTCACCATCCCGGAATACGTGCCTGCGGAACGGATGCTGCTGGTGCTGCAAGGCCAGCCCGGAATCCAGCTGAACGCCTCGGATGCGTTTGCCGAAATGACCCGTTTGCAGCGGGAACTGGGGGCTCTGCAGGGAACGGTGCGGGTGCTGAACCAGGCCGGTGAGCTGGTCCAGGAGAGCGCCCTGGGGCTGCGTCATGGTGTGGCGGACCAGCGCTCCGGCGGGGTGGTTCTGGCAGTGCTGCCGGCATTGCCGAAAGGCAATTATCAGCTGCAGATTGAAATCGCTGCGCCGATACCGGATACCATGCCGGGTGGCAGCTGCGAACTGCTCTACGATATCGGCAGGCTGACTTATCTGCCGCTGTATAAAAGCTATGCCCGGGTGCTGGTCTTCACTCTGCTGGCAGTGCTGCTGGCCCGCATTTTAATCACCCAGTTGCTCACCAGTCACCGGCAGAGGCAGAATGAGAAGTGGCTGGCTGAGGGCATCGGCTGCGATAAAATCATCTATCTGCTGACCGCCTATCCGCTCTGGAGTGAGACGTTTTTGCGCCAGGATTTGCGCCTGCTTCTGGCTGAAGGGGTCCCGCTGCAGCCCTTGGCGCTGTTCCCGGGCGATGGCGAATGCCAGCCCGGCTGGCCGCAGGTGCGGGTGCTCTCGCCGTCGCCGCCGGCTGCCGCCGGCAGTGGAGCAGTATCTTTCAGCCGCTATCTGCCGGCAGTGCTGCGGGCAGTGCTGTCGTTGCTGCGCCATCGCCGGCTGCTGCGGCAGCTGCAGACGGAAATCCGCGCCTCGCACGCCTGGCATATCCATGCGGAATTTGCCGATTTGGGGGCTTTGTTGGCCTCGGTGGCTGCCCGACACTGCGGCATCAGTTTCAGTCTCGGAATTCATGCCCGGGATGTGCATGCCAGAAAATACCCCCTGAAGATGCTCTGCCAGGAGGTGTCTTTTGTCACCACCTGCAATCGTGCTGCCGGAGCAGCTTTGATCAAGCAGATACCCGGTATCGCGCCCAAGATGCATTTGATTTACCATGGCCTGGAGCTGCCGGACTGGCCGTTCCGGGAGAAGGAACCCGCAGATGCTCCCCTGCTGTTTGTCGGCCGTTTTATGCCCAAGAAAGGACTGCCGATTCTGCTGCAGGCGCTGGCGCAGCTGCAGGAAGCCGGTGAACGCTGTGATTTGGTGGTGGTGGGCTCCGGGCCGTCTGAGGCTGAGTTCAAGGCTCTGTCAGAATCATTGGGCTTGGCCGGGAAGGTGCAGTGGCTGGGCATCCTGCCCCGGGAGGAGGTCGCACAGCAGCTGAGCAAAGCCGAGGCGATTTGCGTGCCCAGTGTGGTGGCTCGCGATGGCGACCGGGAGGGTATCCCCAATGTGGTGGTGGAGGCGATGGCCAGCGGTGTGCCGGTGGTGGCCGGAATCTCCGGCGGAATCGCCGAAATCCTGACTCCCGAGACCGGCTGGCCCCTGGATGAGGTAACCCCGGCAGCGCTGCTGGCGGCAATCCGGGCTTTGCGCTCCGAACCCGAAGAGCGGGAACGCCGCCGCCGCCTGGCCCGGCAACGGGTGGAAAAGGATTTCGACGCTATGCGGCTGATCCAGCGCCGGAAGAATCTGTTCCGGCGCTGAGTGGTCGCGGAACGCAGCGTTTTTTCAATCATAACTCATTTCTGCAACAAGGAACCTTTATGAGCGTAGATTATTTGTCCAAGGCGCGTGATTTTCTCCTTAATGAACAGCAGTTCCATCTGGGGTTCCTGCCTACGGAACAGGCCAATCCTTTGTCGGCAAGCCTGGAGGAGGATTATTTGCGTGCTACGGCCGCAGGCGTGCGCACTTTACAGCGGGTGGACCGGGAAGTGCTGAAGATGGCGGAGCGGGTACTGGCGTCCGAGCAGTTCAAACGCCTGCAGCAGTCGCTGGCAGCCACCTTGGAGCAGGGCGGCAAAGTGGTGTTCTCCGGTTGCGGTGCAACCGGGCGCCTGAGCATCCTGCTTGAGTCGATGTGGCGCCGGGCCTGCCGCAAATACCAATGCGAGAAATACGCGAATTCAGTGTTCAGCATTATGACCGGCGGTGATTACGCGCTGGTGAAGTCGGTGGAGTCTTTCGAGGATTTTCAGAGCTTCGGGGTCGAACAGGTCATTGAGATGGGCATACGGGCCGGCGATCTGCTGGTCGCCATCACTGAGGGCGGGGAAACTTCATCGGTGCTGGGTACGGTACGGGAGGCAATCTCGCGCGGAGCCCAGGCGTTTATCCTGTTCAATAACCCGGCTGAACTGCTGGCGGAGCACTTGGAGCGCAGCCGTGAGGTGATCCGCGATCCCCGGGTGGTGGTGCTGGACCTGTTCTGCGGGCCGATGGCCCTGGCGGGCTCCACCCGGATGCAGGCCACGACCTCGGAACAGCTGGTGGCCGGAGCCGCGCTCGAAAGCACAATGTGCCGGTTCCTGAATCTGCCGGTGCCTGATTACGTGGGGGATTTCCGCCGTTTGCTGGAAGCTCTGGAACGCCCGGACAGCGTGGCGGCGCTTGCCGACTATACCGAATTCGAGGCTGAGACATACCGCAAAAAAGGTAAAATCACCTATATTGCCGATTATTTTCTCCTGGATATCTTCACCGATACCACGGAGCGCTCGCCGACTTTCATGCTGCCGCCTTTCCGCAAATGCGATGATACGCAGTCTGCGCTCTCGTGGGCCTTTGTCAAGCATCCGTTCTGCAGCACCCCGGAGACTTGGGAGCGGCTGC
>JAAZIZ010000099.1 GCA_012800565.1 Lentisphaerota bacterium | reverse complement strand
TGAACAGCGGCCTCCTGCGTATCGCCATGGCCGACCCAGCCGATATTGAGTCCTTGGATGCTATCAGACACCTGATGAAAATGGATGTCGAAGGAGTGATTGCCTCCAAAAAACAAATCGACTGGGCCTTGGAATTCTATTACGGCAGCGATGAAGGCAGCGTGGGTAAATTTCTGGAGGATATGACTGAGGTCACCGTGGACCTGACTCAGGACAACACACGGGATGTAACTGCTGAAATGGATGGCCAGGAAGAGGATGACTCCGCACCTATTATCCGCCTGGTGTCGCTGCTGATTATTGAGGCTTTCAGAACCCGTACCTCCGATATCCATCTCGAACCAATGGAGAAGCGTTTCCGCATCCGTTACCGCATCGACGGAGCTTTGAACGAAGTCGAGAGCCCGCCCAAATACCTGCAGAACCGCATCCTTTCCCGGGTGAAACTGATGGCCGGGATGGACTTGTCTGAACACCGCGTCCCGCAGGATGGACGAATCCGGGTTACCGCCATGGGCCGGGAACTGGACTTGCGTGTCTCGGATATCCCCGTCACCCACGGCGAATCCATCGTCATGCGTATCCTGGACAAAAGCGGCGTTATGCTCGGAATCCAGGAACTCGGCTTCCTGGAAGATGACCAGGAGACGATCTTCAAAATTCTGAATTTCCCGGACGGTATTTTCCTGGTCACCGGCCCGACTGGTTCCGGCAAGACCACCAGTTTGTATTCTTTCCTGCATACCTTGAATCAGCCGACCCGGAAAATCATCACTGCTGAAGACCCGGTGGAATACGAGCTCAGCGGCATCAATCAGGTGCAGATCAGTGCTGAAATCGGATTAACTTTCGTACATGCCTTGCGCGCCATGCTGCGTCAGGCTCCGAATATCATCATGGTCGGTGAAATCCGCGATACCGAGACCGGTGAGATCGCTATCAATGCCGCATTGACTGGACACCTGGTGTTCAGTACCCTGCATACCAACGACGCTCCTTCCGCTATTACCCGTCTCCTGGATATGGGCATCAAGCCATTCCTGGTGGCGTCATCAGTGCGGGCCATCATGGCTCAGCGACTGCTGCGGCGACTCTGCAAACAGTGCAAAAAAGACTATCAGCCCACGGAAATCGAACTGGAGCAACTCGGCATTGATGCCAATTTCGTGCAGCAGTCTAATTTCATGCATGCCCCCGGCTGTACCGAGTGCAACAAGGGTTACAAGGGCAGAATGGGCGTCTACGAAATCTTTATCCTGGACGAAAGCATCGAGGAACTGGTATACCAGAGAGCCGACGCCGGGATTATCTTGCGGCGGGCCCGGGAAATCGGTATGCGGACCCTGCGGGAGGACGCCTTGCGCAAGGCCGCGATGGGGAAAACCAGCATCAAGGAAGTCCTGCGGCTGACCGTGGCCAAGGAGTAACCGCGTCCAGACAGTAAAACACTTCAGGTGATAACAATGGCGAGTATCGATATTTCAGCAGATGTAAGCATGATCTGGCACCTGCTGGTCAGCCGTGACAAAGCTACCGACCAGCAGTTGGAGGAAGTCCTGGATGAGAGTATCCGCAACGGGCAGACTTTCCAGAAAATCCTCTACAATTATGATATCATCAGCGAGGATGCGCTGCTGCAGATGATCGCCGAAGAGCTGGGCACGGAATTTGTCGAGCTGCATACTGGCGAAATCCCCGAGGAAGTGATCGAATTGATAACTCCGGATATCGCCCGCACGTATGGGGTAGTTCCTGTCCGCAGCACTGAAGAACTTGTGACCGTGGTGGCCGAAAATCCTTTCGATCCCAGGCTGGTGGATGAGCTGCATTTCGTTCTGAACAAGGAATGCCAGGTGCTGGTGGGAAGACCAAAAGACGTCCAGGATGCGATTGATCTGTTCTATCCCGAAAAGGGCGGGTCCATGGCGGAAGTGATTGATGAAATAGCCCAATTGCACGAAGCGTCAGGCGGAAATTTGGAAGATGCGGATGAAAAGGAATTGGAGCGAGCGGCTAATGATGCCCCGATAGTGCGCTTTGTCAATATCATTCTGCAGCAGGCCATCAAGGACAAAGCCAGCGATATCCACTTCGAGCCTTTCGCTGACGAATTCCGTATCCGTTACCGCATCGATGGCGCACTCTACGAAATGGCTCCGCCGCCGAAACACCTGGCAATACCGGTAATCAGCCGAATCAAGGTCATGAGCGGGCTGAATATCGCGGAACGGCGCCTGCCGCAGGACGGCCGTATCGAACTACGCATCAGCCGCAAACCCATCGACCTGCGTGTCTCAAGCCTGCCGACCCGCTACGGCGAAAGCGTGGTGCTGCGGGTGCTGGACCGCAGTGTAGTCAACCTGAGCCTCGACAACTTGGGTATGACACCGGATATGTGCAAGCAAATCCGCAACCTGATTGCCCGCCCAAACGGCATCTTCCTGGTTACCGGCCCGACTGGCTCCGGCAAAACCACCACTCTGTATTCAGGCCTGAAAGAATTGAATACCTTGGAGGATAAACTGCTGACCGCCGAGGACCCGGTAGAATATGACATCGAGGGCATTATGCAGCTCCCGGTCAAAGAACAGCTGGGCATGACTTTCGCCAGAGCTCTGCGCGCATTCCTGCGTCAAGACCCGGACCGGATTATGGTCGGTGAAATCCGTGACGTGGAGACCGCCGGTATCGCCATCCAGGCCTCCCTGACCGGGCACTTGGTGCTTAGCACACTGCATACCAATGACGCCCCCGGTGCAGTGACCCGACTGATTGATATGGGGCTTGAGCCTTTCCTGATCAGCTCCACTTTGATTGGCGTGCTGGCCCAACGCCTGGTCCGGCGCTGCTGCAATAACTGCAAGAAAGCATATATCCCCGATGATAAGGAGCTGCGCCTGCTCGGGATTACCCGGGACCAGATTCAGGGCCGGCAATTTTACCGCGGGAGCGGTTGTGAGCTCTGCAATGGCAGCGGCTATAAAGGACGAGTTGGCATTTTCGAACTGCTGACTGTCAGCCCGTCCATTCAAACGATGATCAACAAACGGGTGCCGACCCAGGACATCAAGCGCAAAGCGGTGGAAGAAGGGATGATTACCCTCCGCGCCGATGGCATCAATCAAATCCTGCAGGGCATCACCACTGCCGCTGAAATTCTGCAGTACACCATCATTTAATCAGCTCCGGCAGCAGCGCCTGACTGCATTTCTGGCCGGGAAGCTATTTTACAGCCAAGAATACAACGCATAAGGAAAGATTATCATGCCACGTTTGGAAATGGGCGATTTGCTGGACTTGGTTCTGGAAGAAGGTGCCAGTGACTTGCATATACCCTGCTTCTCCCCGCCAGTGATCCGGATACATGGCGAAATGGTGCCACTGGATACCGAACCCATGAACCCGGAGGATACCGAATACCTGATGAAATCAATCACCTCCGAAGCAAATCAGCAGAAATTGCAGAAAGACGGTGGTGTCGACTTCGGTTTTGCTTTCGGCGACAAGGCGCGCTTCCGGGTCAGCGTGTTTCGGGCCAAGGGAAATATTGGCATGGTGCTGCGGACTATCTCCAATAGCCTGCTGACCATAGAGCAGATTGGTTTGCCTTCCGCAGTAAAGGATATCCTGTTCCGGCCGCGGGGGCTGGTGCTGGTTACCGGACCTACCGGCAGTGGCAAATCAACTACTCTGGCCTCAATGATTGATGTAATCAACCAGGAAAAGCGCGATCATATCATTACCATCGAAGACCCGATTGAGTTCTATCACAACCATAAAAACAGCGTGGTCACTCAGCGCGAAGTACATAACGACGTGCCCTCTTTCGCTGAAGCCATCCGCCGTGCCCTGCGGCAGGACCCTGACACCGTTCTGGTCGGTGAGATGCGTGACTTGGAGACTATCGGCGCGGCCATCACGGCTGCGGAAACCGGACACCTGGTCTTTGGTACGCTGCACACCACAGGTGCGGCCGAGACTGTCGACCGAATTGTTGACTCCTTTCCGACCAACCAGCAGGCCCAGGTGCGTACCCAGCTGGCAGCATCATTGATCTGCGTGATTTCACAAGTGCTGTTGAAACGGATCGATAAGAAAGGCCGGGTGGCGGCTTTTGAAATCATGATCCAGACGCCATCCATCGCGGCTCTGATCCGGGATGGCAAGACTTTCCGGATCACCTCAGATATCCAAACTGGTGCCAAATGGGGCATGAACACTCTTGATTCGCATTTGCTGCAACTCTATAATGAGGGCAAGATCTCCTACGGTGACCTGATTACCAAGTGCCGCGATGCTGAAAGCATTATCCAGAACATCCAGCAACAACTGAAGGAAAAAGGCAAAATCTGAGCAGTGCGATTGGCTCAGGAAAATCCTGAATCAGGTCGTGCCGCCGCCTGTTCTTCCGACATTCTGATTCCAGCAACATTCTGCATTATCCGAGGGCAAATAACACAAGGATAACGGCCATGGCAAAATATCAATATACCGCTGTTGACAGCAACGGCAAAGAGCGCAAAGGCAACATTGAGGCCGGGGACGAGAAAGAAGCCACGAATCTGTTAAAACAGCAGGGCTTGTTTCCGATCAGCGTCAATGAAATAGGAACTAGCAGCAAGAAAGGCGGCGGTCAGGCTGCGGGCGCCAAAGGCGGAGCAGGGTTTAAGTTCGGTGCTCCGAAAATTGGCACCAAGGATTTATGCACTACGACCCGGCAGCTGGCGACCCTGCTGGATGCCGGTCTGCCCCTGGTACGCGCCCTGCGTACCCTGCAGCGGCAGGCCAAGGGCCAAAACCCGGCACTGTTCAAGGTAATGGGTAATTTGGCGGATGCGGTTGAAGGCGGTGCGACTTTTTCTGAAGCACTGGCCACCAACCCGCGCTCTTTTAACAAACTCTTCGTCAGCATGGTCCGGGCCGGCGAGGCCTCCGGAGCCATGGAAGTCGTCCTGTCACGACTGGCTGAATTCATGGAAAAGGCGCAGCGGATCGCCGGGAAAGTCAAATCAGCCATGGTATATCCTATCTCGGTGCTGGCTATCGCAGGAGCAATTACCGCCGGTCTGATGATCTTTATTATCCCCAAATTCTCCAAGATGTTCGAGGAGATGCTTCCCGGAGAAACCCTGCCCGGCATCACCATCTTCGTGATCAATGCCAGCCACGCTTTGAAAAATAACGCCGTCGGATTCGCAATCGGAGCGTTCGTAGGCATCTTCGTGTTCAAACTTTTGCTGAAGACCAAAGTTGGTGCCTACGTCTTCGATACTTTCGTCTTGAAGACACCACCTTTCAACTCGCTGATAATAAAAAATATCTCGGCACGCTTCAGTCGAACCTTGGGGACACTGATGGCTTCCGGTGTGGCGGTGTTGCAGGCCTTGCAGATTGTCAAGGACACTGCCGGCAATGAACTGGTGGCGCGGGCGATCCAAAGTGTGCATGATGCGGTTAAAGAAGGCGAAGGCATGACCAAACCGCTGGAGAAATCCAAGGTCTTCCCGCTGATGCTTTGCAGTATGGTTGAAGTCGGTGAGGAGACCGGTGCGCTGCCTGACATGCTGAACCGTGTCGCCGACGTCTATGAAGAGGAAGTCGACCGTGCGGTCGAAGGTCTGACTTCACTGATTGAGCCGATTATGATCTGCTTCCTGGCCGTAGTGGTCGGTACTATCGTTATCGCCTTGTTCGCACCTCTGGTCAAGATGATTGACAAGCTCGGCGGTTGAACACGCCAACCCCCGGTAGCGCGGACAACAAGTGGCAATGCAGGGGACGTATGGGACGTAGGGGACGTATGAATATAGGACAATGGGACAGGTAAAGCTAAAATCGCCCATCCCATTGACCCCGCCCCGCAAACGCTCCCCGGTAGCGCGGACAACAAGTGGCAATGCAGGGGGCGTATGAATAATAGGACAATGGGAGAGATAAGCTAAAATCGCCCATCCCATTGTCCCATTATCTCATTGTCCCCTCCATACGTCCCATACGTCCCATATAATTCCCCCTCCCCCTCCCCGCACGCCGACGCATTACCGAAAAAACAGCGCCGAACAAAACGAATTGCAGTGGGCGTCGGGAAGGATATATTTCAAGTATTATATTATTAATTTCTCCGTTGAAAGCAACCGCTGTGTTTTTGGTTATATTCTGATAATGGAGTAAATTTATGGGAACTGTATATCGTGTTCTTGTGGAAAAACGTCCTGGCTTCGATATTGAGGCCCAACATTTGCGGGCAGATTTACAGGAACATCTCGGTCTGGCTGAATTGCGTGAGGTCAGAATATTCAGGCGTTATGATCTGGCGGGCATCAATGCCCGGGAATTTGCGGCTGTGCGGGACAGCATTCTCTCGGAGCCGAATTGTGATTTCGTCTATGAGAATGCCCTGCCGGATTTGCCCGGCAGCAGTATCCTGGCAGTGGAATATCTGCCAGGACAATACGACCAGCGCGCTGATTCGACCGCACAATGCGTGCAGTTGCTGACCCAGGGCGAACGGCCACTGGTGCGTACCGCCACTGTTTATGCCTTGACTCCGGCTCTGAACCGCAGCGCCATGGAACAATTCCGGCAGTACTTGATCAATCCGATTGAGAGCCGGGAAGCAAGCATGGAAATTCCTAAGACTCTGGAGACCAGCAGCGAAGTCCCTGCAGATGTCAGCACCCTGGCAGGTTTCCTGACCCTGAACCCGGAGGAATTGGAAAATCTGCGCCTGGAGATGGGCATGGCCATGAGCAGCGATGACCTGCTTTTCTGCCAGAAATATTTCCGGGACCAGGAGCAGCGTGAGCCCACTTATACTGAAATCAAAGTCATCGACACATACTGGTCTGACCATTGCCGGCATACCACTTTCCATACTGTTCTTGACCAGGTGGAATTCGAACCGGGGAAATTCACCTCGGCTATCCGTATCGACTATGAACGCTATCTGGCTTTGCGGCAAAGCTTAGGCCGCCAGGATAAGAAGCTCTGTCTGATGGACCTGGCTACCATCGGCGCCAGGGAGCTGAAACGGCAGGGACGCCTGGACAATCTTGATGCCTCGGAGGAGGTCAACGCCTGTTCCATCGTCATTGAAGCAGATATAGACGGTCGAAAAGAGCCCTGGCTGATTATGTTCAAGAATGAAACCCATAATCATCCGACGGAAATCGAGCCTTTCGGCGGCGCAGCAACCTGCCTGGGCGGAGCAATCCGGGACCCGCTTTCCGGACGCGCCTATGTCTATCAGGCTATGCGCATCAGCGGTGCGGCTGATCCCCGGACGAAGCTGAGCGAGACCCTGCCGGGTAAACTGCCGCAAAGAAGGATCACCCGTTCTGCGGCCGCCGGATATTCCTCTTATGGCAATCAAATCGGTCTGGCGGCCGGCAAAGTCCAGGAAGTGTACCATCCCGGATTCGTGGCCAAAAGGATGGAGCTCGGAGCCGTGATCGCAGCTGCCCCGCAAACCAATGTCCGGCGCCAATGTCCACAGCCTGGTGATGCCATTCTGCTGATCGGCGGGCGCACTGGCCGTGATGGCTGTGGCGGCGCCACCGGGTCCTCCAAAGCCCATACCGACGAGTCGTTGGAGAGCGGCGGAGCCGAGGTGCAGAAAGGCAATCCCATACTTGAACGCCACATCCAGAGACTGTTCCGGCAGGCTGAATTCGCCCGCCTGGTCAAGCGTTGCAATGACTTCGGTGCCGGTGGCGTCTGTGTGGCTATCGGTGAACTGGCACCAGGCCTGGAAATAAACCTCGACCTCGTTCCCAAAAAATATGCCGGCCTCGACGGTACCGAGCTGGCGATTTCAGAATCCCAGGAACGCATGGCGGTGGTGATTGCGGCCGAGGCGGTCGAGAAAGCTGTTGCGATGGCCCGGGCTGAGAACCTCGAAGCTACTCCGGTGGCCTGGGTCAGCGCTGTACCGCGTATGCAGATGACCTGGCGGGGGAAGACTATTGTCAGCCTGAGCCGTGAGTTTTTGGACAGCAACGGTGTGACCCAGCATGCCAACGCCAGAATCACTGAGCCGGATGCTGCCGCCAACCCGTTCCTGCCCCGCACCATCAAGTCTTTCTCGGAAGAATGGCTGCAGACCCTGCAGGACTTGAATGTCTGCTCCCAGAAAGGGCTGATTGAAAACTTTGACGGCACCGCCGGAGCAGCCACTGTGATCAGCCCCTTAGGCGGAAAATATCGTTTGACTCCCAATGAGGCCATGGTGGCCAAGATTCCCTGCCTGGGCCAGACTGAGACCTGCACCTTGATGAGTCACGGCTACAATCCTGTAATAGCGTCCTGGAGCCCCTACCATGGAGCACTGTATGCCGTAGTGGAGGCCATCGCCAAGATCGCTGCTGCCGGCGGCGATGTGACGCAAGTCCGGCTGTCCCTGCAGGAATATTTTGAACGCCTCCGGGATGTCCCGGAGCGTTGGGGCAAGCCGCTGGCGGCCTTGCTCGGAGCCTTGCGGGGACAAATTGAATTCGGTGCTGCGGCCATCGGCGGCAAAGACTCCATGTCCGGCTCTTTCAATGAATTGGATGTCCCCCCCACCTTGGTCGCTTTTGCAGTCACCAGCGCCAGCGCCGATAAACTGATCAGCCCCGAAGGCAAAAATGCCGGCAGCTGCATCAGCCTGCTGCCAGCACCGCGGGACCAGCACGAAATCCCCGATTTCGATACCCTGAGAAAAAATTACTGCCAGCTGCATCAGTGGATTCAGTCCGGACAAGTCCGTGCCGCCCATACCGTGGGTCACGGCGGCATTGCTGCTGCTGTATCCAAGATGTGCTTCGGCAACCACCTTGGCCTGGAGATCGATTCCAGCTGGACGGCGGCAGAGCTGTTCAGCCCTGAATACGGTGCCATCATCCTGGAATCTGACTTCCCCCTGCCCGGAACCAGAAAGCTGGGAAGAACCACGCAGGTGCAGGAAATCCGCTGGGCAGAACAACGCCTGCCGCTGGAGCAGGCCCTGGCCGCCTGGCAGGAGCCGCTGGAGAGCGTGTTCCCCACCCGGGCCAGCGATCCGCCGCCGCCGCTCTGGCAGCCCTGGGCCGAGCGCACTCGCATCCGCCCGCGCCACCGGGTGAGCAAACCCCGGGTGCTGATACCTATTTTCCCGGGCACAAACTGCGAAGTCGATACCGCCCGGGCTTTCACCCGGGCCGGTGCCATCGCCGATTGCCTGCTGTTCCGCAATTTGACTGCCGCCGATATCAAGCAGTCCGTAACGGCGTTAGTCAAGGCTATTGACCAGGCTCAGATCATCGCTTTTCCAGGCGGCTTCTCCGGCGGAGATGAACCCGCCGGCTCGGGTAAATTCATCGCCACTACCTTTCGCAATCCGCTGGTTGCCGAGGCAATGATGCGGCTGCTGCAGGAGCGCGATGGACTGGTCCTGGGCATCTGCAATGGCTTCCAGGCTCTGATCAAGCTGGGGCTGGTGCCATACGGCGAAATCAGGCCCGCGCTGGCTCCCACAGACCCGACCCTGACGTTCAACACCCTCGGACGTCATGTCGCAACTATGGCTAATACAGTCGTGACTTCAGTAAAATCACCTTGGCTGGCCAAGACTTCCGTAGGTGAGGTCCACGCAGTGGACGTCTCGCATGGCGAGGGGCGCTTCGTCGCCAGTGACGAACAACTGCGCAGCCTCCTGGCCAACGGACAAGTGGCGTTTCAGTATGCTGATTTAACCGGCCAGCCGGCGACCGGTCTGCCCTGGAATCCCAATGGCTCCGTCTGTGCCATCGAAGGTATCACCAGCCCGGACGGGCGGGTATTGGGCAAGATGGGGCACAGCGAGCGCAGCATCGACAGCAATATCGCCATCAATATCCCGGGTAACAAGGAACAAGGCATTTTTGCCGCCGGAGTGGAATATTTTTCCTGATTCCACCGACCCTTGCCGGCAGGAGATATTTTTTCTCTATGCCGGCAATTGGTGTGAATGAAGCAATAACATAACAAGGACACGTACTGGCAATGAAAATTCTGACTATCGGGAACAGTTTTTCCGAGAGCATCTGGGCCTATCTGCCTCAAGTTGCGGCTTCAGCCGGTAAATCGGTGGAACTCGGGCGGGCCAGCTTTGGCGGTTGCGAACTGCAGCGGCACTGGGCCTATATCTGCGCTGAAGAGAATGATATCAATTGCCGCATCTATGCCAACGGCAGCCGCAGATTGCGCGATATACTGTCTGATACGCCCTGGGATGTGGTTACCATTCAGCAGGCCAGCCGGGAAAGCTGGCGCCAAGAGTCATACGAGCCTTATGCGGGAAAAATAATTGATTATATTCGGGAATATGCTCCGCAGGCGGAAATCCTGGTCCAACAGACTTGGGCCTACCGCGCAGACTCTCCCTTACTGCTGCCAGGCAACGAATGGGGAATCAACCAAAAGCAGATGCACCAGGCCCTGACGAAAAATTACCGCGCTCTGGCCAAACGCTATGGCCTGCGCCTTATCCTTACCGGTAATGCGGTGCAGACCGCCCGCCAGCAGGAACCTCAGCCTTTCCGGAATTATGACCCCGAACTGCTGCAGACTCTGCGCTGGCCCGATCTGCCCCCGCAGGCCTCCGACGTGGTAGGACAGTGCTGCTGGGTGAAAGACAGAGACAGCGGAGAACTGAAAATCAGCCGTGACCTCACCCATCTGAATTGCCGCGGGAAGTATCTGCAGGCCTGTGTCTGGTTGTTGACGCTATTCGACTGTAAACGGGAAGATATAACTTTCGTGCCCGAAGAACTCTCCGACCTGGATGCGGCTTTCCTGCTCTCCGTCGCTGACCAGGCCGTACAGAAAGGCTGAAAAATAATAATGGGCCAGCCTTTTTTTGTCCTCAGAAAACACGGAAAGCATGGTGTCCACGGAAAACGCGGAAAAGGAAATGAGAACCCCATAACACCTGTCACGCCAACAACCCCAACGCAGCCTTTTTTAAGGGGGGCCAATTAGACAAAAAACTGGCGTTTTGAAACGATTTCGATGTTGCGGATGGGGCTTTTCCATCGCTGACCGCCGATTTGTACCGCCAAAAGTCTAATTCAATGTGGCTGTAATGAAAATGGCAATGATTCATCCATCACAGCAGTTTGACCAAAAAATCGGGATTTGCTTGCGCCACTCTTCCTTGGTCGCCATATTAACTTAGACTATATGGCGTTTTTCTACTGGCGGCGCCGCCAGAAAATCGTCTAATCCATTGCCCTTAAAAAAGGCTGCAACGGGGTTGCCATCTTCACAACCCCAACGGGGTTGCCATCTTCAAAGCCCAGGGTTGGCCGCATAGCGGCCAACCCTGGGAAATAAGAACCACCCACCATTTACCTCCTCTCCCTCCTCCCGCTCTGCGGGAGGAGGGAGAGGAGGCTAACCCCGGCATTCCTGGGGTAAGATGCTATCCAAAAAATCAGTGCGCCTCGCAGCGGCACTACAGAAGAGTGACCCATCACTTTGTTATTGTGCGGCTCCCGCCGGGGCCGCTAACCGGCCAGCAAGGTCTGCCGGAAATCCTTGGCGGCGGCCAGAAGCTGCGCCTGCGAGCCCTGCTCCCCAATATCAACCCGACAGCCCAAAGCATAGTTTTCCGGTATGGCCAGAGCCAGGGTCAGGCTGCCATGGCTCTGGTCCAGCTGGCTGTAACTGCCAGTGCGCATGACTTCGGTTTTGACCGCCTGGAATTCCTCCCAGCTGCCCCATTTGGCCTGTCCGAATTCGGCAAACGGGAACAGCCGTTCGAATTCCACTGCATTGCTGCCAGTCGCCTGCAGGCAAATCGCGGTCGCTGAGGTATAAGGAGCAAAGAACTGACTGCTGGGACGCTGCACCTCACCCGGGCGGTCCGGAGACATCCGCAAGCGGCAGACCACAGCCGTGGCCGTGATTTCCGAAAATGTCAGTATGGCCTGCGGGAACTTCCCTTGCAGTTCCTGCAGCAAGACCGCGGCCCGTTGCAGAAATCCTCCGCGCTGAGCCTGACTGCTGAGCTCCTGCAGAGCCGGGCCCAGGCGGAAGCGTCCGGAAAGGTCCTTCTCCAGGAAGCCCCTGGCCCGCAGGGTGCGGACCAGGTTATGCACGGTGGTCTTTTTCAGCCCCAGGCCATCGGCCAAATCCTGCAGGCGCAGTCCCATCGGTGCAGCAGCCAGCAGGCGCAGGATATCCAGCCCCCGCAGCAATGACTGCACCAAATCATAATTCGCCATCGTGTTCTGCCTTAATCGGCGTTGTCGGCCTTGGGTGAAGCGGCTTTTTTGGTAACGCCGTCATAATATTCCGCCGGAGTAGACCAGTCGACTTCCCAAGTCGGACGGCGACGGAATTTCTCTTTGAACTTATTCTGCAGCACGCCACGGCTCTCCAGGCTGATCATGCAGGCACGAGTACAGCCGCGGGCACCGCAGACAGCCTGCCCGGTGTTGTACACCGTCCGAGGCTTGTGATAGAACGGCGACCATTCGCCCGGCACCGACGTCGGCTGCCCCACAGCATAAGGGTCCGCCTGCACTTCACCGCTGTCCTTGGCACCAGTGAAAACCTTGCCGCACTTGTCGATATCAATATCAGTCCATTCCACTTCGTGACCGGCCAGATTGACTTTTACGGTTTTGTCTGCCGGCATGCATTGGCCAGGACAGGCCCTGACACAAGCCATGCAGCGATTACAGAGCTTCGGACCGGAATAAATCGGGTCCGGCTCCAAATCAAGCTCGGTCAGCACAATGCCCAGGCGGTTGCGCGGCCCGAACTGCGGAGACAGGAACATCTTGCTGAAGCCGATTTCGCCCAGGCCGCACAGGAAACCGGCAATGCGCAGATGAACCATAATATCAGGAGCAGCCTGTCCCGGACGAACCGGACGGCTGTACTGAGGACGAAGCTCACCGCCGTTGTTGATGGCGCGCCAGTCGCTCTGATGCCCCATCGGAATCGCCTCATAACCCTGATCCTCAATGGCCTTGCTCAAGTTGATCACGGTCATCGGAATGTACAGGTAAGTCAGACCGCCATAACCCATCGCTGAATAATTGCTGAAATAAGTCCCCTCCTCAATGCCGCGCAAACTGCCGCGCTCAACCCGGAAGACCATGCCGATGATCGATTTGCACTCCGGCATGATCTGCCGCGGGTCCATCTGCAAAGGCGCACCCTCCCAACGCTCAATGTTGCCAATGCCCACCGAATCAGCGCCAAACTCCAAAGCCCAGCGCTTGACTTGTTCCGCCGCTTTGACCCGGTCACTTAAATCAATCTGACCGAAAATCCTGCTCATTACTGCCATGGGACTCTCCTTGTTTTCAACCTAATTCATCATTGATGGATTAAATCACCATATTGATGTACAGAGAATATAATCAGTCATTCTGCTCTTACAAGTCGAGTAGGTCAAAAAGCCAGCAAAAAAGTCAGCAAAAAACAACTCTTCCGGGGTCAGGGCTAACCGCGGGTCTGACTTTACGGCACCGCTAGCAGTTTTTTGCTTTGCATGCAGGTCTATAAGCGGCTGGTCAGCAGCTGTTCTACCAGTCGCAGGCTCTCCCTGGCATCCTGGATACAGCATTCCGGAGTCTGCCCGGATTTCAGGCAGTCGATAAAATGCCGGTCTTCGAAATAATATCCGTAATATTTATAAAATTCGCTGCTGCCGGCGAGCTGTTTGCCATCAAGATGCGTCACCGTCTCGCTGGCTTGGCCGCTGGAAGCCAGAGAATAACTGACTGCACCGCTATGGGTCAGGATATCTGCCTGTGCTCTGCCTTCGCCGAAGCCCAGATCGATAAACGCCGCCATGCCGATGCCGTGAACTTGGAATTGATGCACCCTGCCCCCGGACAGATAATTTGCCTTGATGATGCCGTGGACACCGTTGTCAAACTCCATAATACCGTTCCATTGGTTCTCCATCGGGCAGTCGAGTGCCTGAGCCAGCAGGGCGGTTTTGCGGGCAGTCTTAGCACCGGACAAATAGCGCAGCAAATCAACTGCGTGGATGGTATCCGAGGCAAAGGCCGTCAGCCCACCCAAATCAAAACGGTCGCCGGAACCGTATTTATAAAAGCACCCCTCGACCTGAGTAATGCTTTTAGCCGCTGCCAGATGCTTCTTCGCTTCCCGCACCACCGGTATAAAGCGCCGGTTGAAACCGACCATCACCGGCTTGCCCAAGCTGTCCGAACGCCGGGCCAGAGCATCCGCCTGACAGGATGTGATGCCGGGCGGCTTCTCACAAAATACCGGATAGCCGTGCTGCAGAGCCAGCATAGCGACATAAAACATGCTGCCCGGCTCAACCAGACAGAATACCGCATCAATTTTTTCTGCTGCGAACATCTCCCGCATCAGAGTATAACTTTTCGGGATGGACCATTTTTGCGCAGTCGCGGCCGCCCGTTCCGGAATCAGATCACAGACTGCGACCACTTCCACATCCGGCATCGACCGCAATGACGGCAAGTGCACACTGTTGCAAATTCCTCCCGCGCCGACCAGAGCCACTCGAACCGTTCCCGTACTTGCTGTATTGTCTGCCATTATTTCCATCCTTGTCAAGGGGTAATCAAGTCACTGATATTCAGCACCGCACACTCAGTCTCAGCAGCGGTCCGGCTCAATATGCCGGTGCCCAAGCCGGCAGGGACAAGTTGGCCCCTTGGGAAATAGCCCGGAAACTGTTGAGCCAGCTGTCGACAATGTACAAATCACGGTTGCGACCGCTGCTGCGGATGCAGACAATATGCCGGCCATCCGGAGCCCAGGAAGGCGCTTCCCAGTTGCCAGCTGCCAGAGTGACGATCTTGCCGCTGCGATCCTGGCCATTCATATCCAGAACACCAATCACGTACTGCCCGGCATTGCTGCGAGTCGAATAACAAATTTTGTTGCTGACTGGCGACCAATCAGGCGAAACGCATTCGTTGCCTCCCAGCGCCAGGCGTTTGCCGGAACCGCCGGAAGCAGAAATAAGATACAGCTGCGGCCGGCCGACTTTGTCCGAAACATAACAAATGGTCTGCCCGTCCGGAGCCCAGCAGGGCGAGCTCTCCACACTGGCATCATTGGTCAGACGCCGCAAAGAGTTGTCTGACAAATTCTTCACATACAAATCCACCCGTCGGTCCAGGCTTAAAGCCAAAGCCAGAAACTGCCCGGTATGCGATAGGCTGGCGCTGGCATTCAGGCCCTTGCTGTGCGAGACCACCCGCTGACGCTTCTGAACCGTATCCATCAGAACCACACTCAGGGAATTTCTGCGGGCCATGGTATACACCAGGGCTTTGCTATGCCCCCAGTCCGGCTCAGTGCTGATGGCGCCATTATGGGTCAGACGCTCTTGCGAACTGCCATCCAGAAAACAGCTATAGAGCTCTTTCAGATTGTCCTGGCCGGGCATCACAAAAACGATTTTCCGGGTACAGAGAGCAGGAACCCGGAACTGCTTCTTCAATATCTCGTCGACCAGCACGAAGCTGGCCAGATTAAGCTCTTCCGCACTGCCGGAACAGAAAAATCCTTCGCCACCGGCTGGAGCGACCTGGGCATCATAGGCGTTGCGGGGAGTATTGCGATGGCGGACCTGCAGTTTGTACTGCGCTTTGCCAGCATCTTTAGCCGGCAGCACCCGGAACCAGCCGCAATACTGCAAAGCCCTCTCCAATTGCTGCCGCGCCTCCTGCGAGCCTTCGAACTGGACTATCGCCAAGGTGGGATTATCACTCATGACTTTAGTAATTACGGTCTCCTGTTCGCTTTGAGCCAGCACGCCGCAGGTGCCGGTTATCGCCAGCACTCCCCATAAAACCACGCGCTTGAACATACTTCTTTTCTCCTCTGGTATTAACTAATTTAAGAAAAATGACATCACCACAATCATTTCTGGCAGCCGTTGCTGCCGAGCGGGACGGCGTCTAAACCAAGGCCTTGACCCGAAACCAGCGTACGTCATCGGGATCGGCAGTAAGCCCGACAGCACGGTCACAATCAATGGCCAGCTGCGACACGGCCAGCAGCTGGCGCCCGCCATCCAGGAACACTTCCCAGGACATAGTATCAACGACTATCTCCAGCTCCAGACTGGAATCAGGCGGCAGCAAGAACTCATCGTCGCCCCAGAGCAGAGTCTGCTTACGGGCGGAAAATTGCAACTTCCCGGAGCGGATGCACAAGGTGAAATCGGCAGTTCTGCTGGTATTCAGCCAGACATGATAAGAATCTGC
Source organism: Lentisphaerota bacterium (assembly GCA_012800565.1). GTDB lineage: Bacteria > Verrucomicrobiota > Lentisphaeria > Oligosphaerales > Oligosphaeraceae > JAAZIZ01. Next base: position 4,642 of record JAAZIZ010000099.1, on the reverse strand, counting down.
CGACAGTCCCGGCTGAAAATCCGTACTGCCGACTCCAGGCAAATCCTGAAATTCGGCCACCGGGCGGGCAGTCAGGCAATATCCCCGGTCAGCATCATCCTGGAGAGCAAGTTCCAGCGGCAAAGTCATCTGCTGCGAAAATGCCGCTCCGGGATACGGTTCGGAACGCAGCCAGCCGATCAGGATGCAGCGGCCGGCTGGGGCATTGCTCCAAGTCTGCACCGCATACAGGCCATTCTGCCCCCAGTCTGCGCGCAGACTGCGCCACGGGGTTTCAGGTTGAAACCCACGGCCATCGAACTGCCCGATCTGGTATGTGCCAGAGGCAGTCATAAAGACCCACTTGAGCTCACCGGCAGAGTCGGTAAGAGTAAAAAAATCGGGGCATTCGCCGTTTTTCTCCACCTCCAGTTCCTGCAGCAAATGCCAATTCAGGAGGTCATCGGAACGGAACCAGGCGAATTGGGCGTTTTCACCCCGCCAGGCTATAAACAGTACCATGACCCAGAACCGTCCCGGCGGGTAATAAACCACCTTGGGATCACGGCTTTCCTGCTGCAAGGGACCGATAACCGGATTGCCTTGGTACTTGCGGAAAGTCCAGCCGCCGTCACAGCTGTAGGCCATGGCTTGAGTAAATGGCACTGGCTGCGGGGCAAAAGTCCCGGCTGCAGTATAGAACAACAAGATGGGCGGATGCTCATCGGTCTGCAACCCGGTGGCATTCTGGTGGTCCAGCAGTGCTCCGCCTGACCAGCACAATCCGGTTTCATCCGGAACGATGGCCGGAGCTAACTCCTGCCAATGCAACAGGTCCCGGCTGACTGCATGTCCCCAGCACATATTGCGATTCGTCCATTGCAAAGTAAATGGCGAATGCTGGAAGAATAAATGGTACACGCCCTGATAATAGAACAAACCATTCGGGTCATTGAGCCAGCCCCGCTCGCAAGTAAAATGCCAGCGGGGGCGTGCCGGTACGGCCACAGCTGCCGGACACGCCGGCAGCTTTTCGTTGCTCTGTGGCCAAGTCTGCCATTCCACCGCCCCTCCCCGGATTTCCAGCTCCAAGTCCGTTCCCACCTGGTCCTTGCCGTCCCAGCAGGCCAGGAAGTCGTAGTCGTGATCCTCGCCGATGGCTGCTTCGAAGTAGGTCACCAGGGCGGCATTGTCAGCCCGGCGCAAAATCACCATCGCTTTCTCGGCTGAAAGCTTGATGGGGATATGCAGGTATCTTGCCTTGAGCCTCAGAACTGCAGCCACACTCATTCCTCGTAGTTGTTGATCACTCCGGAGAAATCACATCTGCGCCACGTCTCTACATCGCTCCATCTATTCCACTCGACATGCATGTCGCAGAAAGCGAAGACATTGCCATCATTGTGCCGCCGGACCAAGTAGTCCCGCGGGAGGAAATCCAAATCGAAAAAACCATCATTGGTAGTCTCCTGCGTGGACCCCTCCTCCAGGAGCAACGGCGTCTGGGAACTGGCTGGAACCATGCTGACCTTTTGCCCCTTGGTGTCGGAGTTCACACCGTAACTGCAGTTTGACTCGGTGATATCCATCGGACATAAATAGACCCGCTCAGCTTTGATATAAGGATACAGAGTACCCCTGTCAACCGAGAAATTTCCGTTCACGGGCACCGGAAACGCATCATAATAGACCCAGCCGCCGGTTTGCCCGGCACCAGAGCCCCCGTTGGTGTAATGCGGGAAACGCCCTTGGTAGTCATCGACATACATCGCGAAACCCAATCCCAGCTGCTTCAGATTATTAATGCAGTCAGTCTGCTGAGCCCGCTCCCGGGCCTTGGCCAACGCCGGCAGCAGCAATCCGGCCAGAATGGCAATAATAGCAATCACAACCAGCAATTCAATCAGAGTGAATTTTCGCGTCATTTCATGCCCTCCTCGGTTACGACTCGGTTGCATATACTGATGCCAGGCGGGGTGCTTTTCTAATGTAATTCGTCAAAAAGGCACCGCAACCCACAGAAGCCCCATAGCTGGAAAAAATCCCGCAGCGAATCAATGCAGCTGCGGCACTGACAACACAAAAACTGCCCCGGGCGAGGCATTGTACCAGGACAGCGTCCCCCCCAGGCGGGATGCGGCATTGGCGGCAAAATACAGCCCCAGTCCACAACCGCGTTTTTTGCTGCTGACAAAGGGTGCGAAGATATCTTCTCCTGGTGAACATTTGACGCCCTCGCCCTGGTCTGTGACCGTAAAGAGGATATTTTTATCGCCATGGTTCTGACTGACCGTCAGGCTGACGCTGGCACCGGCCGTCGAGGCCTCCAGAGCATTGCTGAGCAAATTCAGCAAAATCTCCCGCAACAGCCGGTTCGGTGCGGGCAGCATCACCGGGCCGGACAGCTGGCTTTGGCATTGCAGCTGCACTCCGGCATGCTGGAAACGTGGTCGCAGCAACCGGTCGAGGTCCTGCAGAAGTTCCGACAGAGACATGGTTGCTTCGGCGATGCTCGCCTCATCTGGACTGCGGCCGGAGAGTTCCTGCAGATACGCTTCAATACGGTCAATCTCCTTGACAATAAACTGCACACTCTCATCCGGGCGGCCGGCAGCACCCAATTCCTCCTGCAGCACCTGGGCATTCATCTTAATGCCGCTCAGTGGATTACGCAGTTCATGCACCACTGCCGCCGACATCTTGCCAGCCAGCGCCAGGCGTTCAGCCAGTTCCAGGCGGGAATTGGCAGCCTGCAGGCGCTGCCACAAACGCTGATATGAGCCGGCGATCAGCCACCAGGCCAGGAAGGCCAGCACCCCGCCGGTCAGGCCAGCGATGATGATCCCAGACGATGATTCCCGCAGCGAGGCCGGCCATTGCCGCCGGGGCAGAAACAGCCACAAGCACAAGTCGGTGCCGGCAACCGCCCGGGCATACAGCAAATAACGCTCGGTATGCAGTACCTGGTCTTCACCCCTGCCCGCGGTCCAGAATCGCGACAGCTCTTCCAGTTCAGCCGCAGGCAGAGTCGCAGCCAGCACCGTGGTACCTTCAGCCAGCATTACTTCGCAATCGGAAATCTGCTTCAGCTTGCCAACCAGCCCAGCGGTCGGCGGAAGATGCAATTCCGCGATGACCCTGGACAGATTGACACCGGTATCCCGGATATAACGTTGCTCCTGGTCACGATTGGCCAGCCAGATTCCGGCCGAAACTGCCGCGCAAGTTACCCCCACGGTCCACAGCACGCCCCAGAACAACATTGCCCGCTGCAAGCGCGGGGCGCCAGCAGCCGCTGTCCGCAAAGGCACAGGCCCGGCTGGAGGATGCTTGCCCATAGGCGGTCATTTCCGGTTAGCAGCGTCATTGGGGCCACGCCAGAAATGCTCAGGCGTTTCAGTCCAGCCGCACTCCTGGATTTCCAGCCGCACCTTGGCCCAGCCACGGTTGATCCGGGCCTGAGTCTCCTCCCAGCTTCTGATCCCGCCCAGAGCTCCCGGCGACTCGACATTACAGGCCCCCACAGCACAGGCGAAAGTCCCAGATGTCTCAGGATCAGCATTCCGCAGCAGAGAAGTCAGGAATCCTGCGATTGTAGTATCACCCGAGCCGGTGGCACCCATGAATTTCTCTTCCTGGAAGATCGGGAACCACAATTCCCGGTCGGCCCATGCCTGGACCGCAGCCGGTTTCGCACGGCCCATTTTTTCCAGCCGCTCCCGCCCTGCGGTGCGGATATACATCCCACGCTTGCCCAGTTTGATGGCCGCAATCGCAACGCCCAGGGAGAGCATCTTGCCACCCAGACGGCTGACCTCCGCTGGAGACAGCTCGTCGCCCTGACCGTAATTTGTTTTTTCCAGCAGATAAAGCAATTCATCAGCACTGGGCATAAAGATATCGACCAGCGGCAACAGCTTGGTCATCACGGCCGGCCAATCGACTTTCCCGGCCGGCCCCTTATCATCCGGCATGGCGGGATCAAGCGAAGTGGTCACGTCCTGGTCCTTGACTTTCTTGAACATCTCCAGGAGCTGCTGCCCACCATTGGCATAGAATCCGGCCATCAGCGAGGAATAGCCGAAATGGAACAGAGAGACATCGCTGAGAGCCGCGTAATTGATGTCATCAGCGGTGAAAGTGGCATTGGCACCGGGGCTGTGCAGGAACATCCGGTCCACGCCGGGGATGTTGATGACCATTGAATATGAGGAATTCTCCCCGGGGCAAATCTTGAATCCTTGTTTGAGCTCCGGCCCATATTCCTGTACGATGGACAATATCGACTGACCGAAAGAATCATCGCCAAGCTTGCCCATCAGGAGCACCGGCTGCCCCAAGATGTGCAATGCCAAACCCGTATTGGACACTGCGCCTCCAGTGACCATCATCGCCTTGCCGACCTCATACAGTCGGCCGGGCTGCAAATCAATATGGTGGTCGATCTCCGGAATGACATCCAGGCAAATCAACCCCGCCACCACAGCTTTTTTACTCATGCATGCATCTCCTGGTACGATAAATGGTTCGCTTAAATAGAGGGTATCCAAAAAGGGGTTCGGGCGCATTTTATCCGCAGATAACACAGATGGCGCAGCTTGTCGAGATTAAGAATCACTATGATTTTACAGGAATTCCTCAAGAAAAAAGAAAGATTTCACAG
>JAAZIZ010000098.1 GCA_012800565.1 Lentisphaerota bacterium | reverse complement strand
CATCTGCTGGCCATGACTCCTGCGCGTACTGTCAAATACCGCTTCAACAACTACATGCTGCTGATTCATAATGAGCTGCTTAACAAGCATTTGCGCATGCAGTTTGCGCCGTAGGCGCTTAACCATGCTTAACCCCAGACTTCAGCCTGGGGGCGGGATGTCCCCAAAGCTCAGGGCGCCTCGTAGAGGCGCTACTGGTCCATGACTAAAATTTGCCGTGTTTTAACATCATGAGCGACAGAATCTGTTCAATCACCAGGAAAGGGCTTTTCAGCCGGGCTGCAGTCTGGCTGAGCGCTCTCTTCTTGTTCTGGCAGATTCTGCCGTCTGCGGCGGCTCCGGCTGTTCCTGGGCAGGAGATCAAAAATACGGTTGTCGTCACCTGCAACACTGCTGCCGGCGTGTTTGCCGGCAAAATCACTGCCAGCGCCTCTGTTTTCCTTGCGGGCGCGCCCATCCTGCAAATCACCCGGCTGGCTGGTTCCAGTCCGGTTTACATGGGTGAGGAACTGCTCTATACCATCGAATATCGCAACGCCGGCGATGCCACCGCCATCAATGCCGTGCTTACCGATCAACTTTCTGATTTTGTCACTTTCCAGTCTGCTTCTGACAATGGCACTTTCATTGCCACCCGCGCCGGTGGCAGCGTACGCTGGGACCTGGGGGACCTGGCCCCCGGCCAAAGCGGGCTGGTCACCGTCAGCACCAAGGTGCGTCGTCCCGAAGATTATCCGCCTGGAGCCCCCGATGCCATTGGCTCCGGTTCTGTAATACCTAATACTGCAACCCTGAAAGCCAACAATCTGACTGGCGAAGAAAAAGCCAGCATTTCGGCGGTAGTCGCAGCCGGGGTCATTCTGGAATTGAACAAAACTGCCCAGCCTGCCACGGCAGTGCCACCTGGCGGGCAGATACAATATACGCTGCACTATCGCAATATCGGGCCGCTGACCGCTACCGGCATTGAGCTGAGCGACATATTGCCGGCCGGAACCCATTACGTTCCAGGTTCAGCCAGCTTGCCGGTGAGCTTCAGTGCCGGGAAGCTGGTCTGTACGGTACCGGACCTGCCGCCCGGCGGCAGCGGTGAACTCCGCTTCCGGGTCACGATTGACGCAGACGCTGCGATTGGGCAGAACCTTGTCAATCAGGCTGGCATCTGTGCGGCGACCGTGCCATTGCTCGTATCGAATACTGTACAGACTCTGATCGGCAGGGGGGGCCGGCGGCCTGAAAGGGTGTGTCTATGATTCAGTCACCGGCAAAATCCTTCCAGACCTCAAAGTCTGGCTGCTGAAGGGAACTGCTGCGCTGCCGGAACCGGGCTATCTGCCTGCTCCGGCTGACAAGGCGGAGCTGCCTGGTCCGGCAACGCATCCCGGTGCCATTCAGCTGAATCCGCTGACCACCAACAGCAAGGGCGAATACGAATGGCCGGTGCTGCCGGAAGGCAACTACCGTCTCTGGGTAGAAACCGGTTCAAGTATCTATACCTTTGCCAGCAAAAATCCGGCTCCGAAAGGCAGCATTCAGCAGGGCAGCCGCGGTGAGGAGTTCGCCATGGGCGAGAATTCCCTGACCATCGATCTGCCGGTGGACCCACCGGCATCCCAGCTGAGCATCAGCAAGGAATCCAGCCGGATTTCGGCCAGCATCGGTGATACCGTCGAGTATCTGCTGAAGATCAGCGCCAGCCATGGTCCGGCAACCGATGTGGAAGTCATCGACAATCTTCCGGCCGGCTTGCTCTACCTGAAGCGGAGCAGCCGCCTGAATGGGCGGAAAATCAAGGACCCGACAGTGCAACAGGCGCAGACCCTGGTCTGGCGGCTGGGCGATCTGGAAGCCGGCACCCAGCTCGAATTGCGTTACCGTGTACAAGTCGGCAGCAATGTTCGCCGCCATGAGGTCACCAATGCGGCTTTTGCCTGCGGCAGCAGCAGCATCGGCAGCATCAGCTCGTCAGTCGCACGCCACAAGCTGAGCATCAATGAGGGAGTCTTTACCGGACAGGCAACGATTATCGGTAAAGTCTTCGTTGACCGCAACCGCAATGGGGTCCAGGATGATGGCGAAGAGGGCGTGCCGGATATGACCATCTACATGGAGGATGGACGCTGGGTAATCACTGATGCCAGCGGCAAATACTCGCT
>JAAZIZ010000097.1 GCA_012800565.1 Lentisphaerota bacterium | reverse complement strand
GCTGGGCAGCCAGCCGCCGTGATGGCCAGTCAGGTTTCGTGACGCATCCGCTTCGATTTTCGGGAAGATTGCCGGGCTGAGCAGAGTCCAGCGCAAAAGCAATGGTTTTTCATCAAGAGCAGGCATCTGGACGCCTGGCAGTTTCCATGCCGACGGCAGCACGTGGGCGATCCCCTGCTGCCCACCAATAATCAATGACGATGGCAAAGAGATTTTTCCCAGGACGTCGACAAGCCCGCTGCCTCCTTTGGGTTTGATTTCGCAGGAAGCCAGGAAAGCGAGTCCGGCACCCTCCCGGAGACGGAGGTATTCCGCCTGGTAAATCTGGCCTTCTTTTGTGGTGCCTGTCTCTGAATCGATGGCAATGCCAATGTTTCGCTCGACATCATACAAGGAGATTTTTTCCATCTGGAATGATTCCCCTTTGAGATACTGGAGATATTGCTTAAGCGAAATCCAGGCTGGCAAGGTTTGCTTTCCCAGCACCGTGTTTGAAAAAGCGTATTTCAATGGTTTGGGAAGGTCGGTACCGACACCGGGCACCAGTTGCATCGGCTGAAACGGTGCATCCTCTCCGCCGCTCAGGTCCAATGGACAAGGGAAAAAGACCATGTTTTTATACAGTGGGAATGGTCCGACGGTCTGCAGGGCGCCGAAGCGGTCAGAACTATGCCGGTTACCGCCCTGCTCTTCCTGGCGCTTACGATGTGCCTCTCCTTCCCAGGTCTGCCGTTCCGGCCAAAGCCGGTGCATCTGATGGATCAGCGCATTCCAGAGCTGATCCGGGCGTGGCCAGTTTGCCCCGCAACCCGCATCCGACGCTTCCATCGGGCGCGCATCCCGCAAAAAAAGGACATCTTGTGGTACTAATTGCCGCTGATATGTTTTCATCTTTCACCTCCCGGGCCACGATTGATAAAGGTCTCCGTCAAAAATGGCTGAATGAAATCACGAAGACGACCGACTACTTTGTTTTCTGGCGATTGCTTGTCGCTTTGCGCAAGGGGATCTGCTCGCCGTTGGTAATCTTCCTCTCCGGCAACACACTCTCCGAGCCAGGCCAAAATCATGTTCCGCAAATCTTCATGCAGTTTTTGCGCCTGTGGATTTTTTCCTGCTTCCTTGATCAGTTCGCTTCCCTGCCGTGAGATGACATGATCGACTTCGCGAATAAGAATCTCCTCCATTTCCCTCGGTTTGATAGTCATTTTTCTTTCCAGTTGATACGCTTGCAGCAAGCCTGCAAGGGCATACGGGAAACGCTTAGACAAATAAGCACCATCGCCTGATTCTTGTTCAGGCGAATTACTGAGTTGTTCGAGGTGTCGCATCAGCGGCAAGGCAGCGCTGTTCCATTTGCAACCCCACTGGATGATTTCGCCGGAGCGCTTGTAGAGCGAAAAAGCGATGGCGCCACGATCATATTCCTGTTTTGCCCGGCGTTCGGCGGCCTGCGCCTCTTTGACCAGCATCTGCAAAGGAGCTTGAAAGTGCCCAATGGCCATGCCGATGGAAACATCCGCCTTCGTACCTGGCACCATCAGTGGATAACCTGCCCCGGCATTAACAAAGCCGTCCTCGTCATCGCTGACATTCAGAGGCATATCTGCCATATTCTTTGGTTTTTCCCCGCGGAAAACCGCCCGCAGTGCTTGGGCACAGGGAATGGCCTGATCTGCCGGTAGCATCGCCAGCACATCGTCGCCGCCGGCGTAGATCAATTCACCTCCGAAAGCTTCCACAATCGGGGCAGCCAGCCAGGTGGCGAAATTGGCCAGCGCCTCGCTGAACTGCAAGTGATAAGATGGTGACAGCAGTCGGCGCAATTCTGTGCATTTATGAGTTTTCAGTATCGGTTCCAAATACGCTCTTGCAGGCTTGGACAGCTGGTCGAGAAAGCG
>JAAZIZ010000096.1 GCA_012800565.1 Lentisphaerota bacterium | reverse complement strand
CATGCGCCTGCAGGGGGCTGTTATTATCGCTCTTTCCGGCGCGAACCAGGTCATTCCCAGGCTAACCGAACACGGTGCCTCTTCGGCGATAATCTATCACCAATCATCGCACATTAACTCAGAATGCTTTGAACCTATGATTCAGTTTGTCAATGTCTGCAAATCTTTTGCCTTGCAGCAAGTTATTATCAATGCTAATTTTTCCGTGGCGGACGGTGAATGCGTAGGCATCGTCGGTCCCAACGGGGCAGGCAAGAGCACATTGTTTGAAATGCTTGCCGGTCATATCAGTCCGGACAAGGGTGAGTGCTCATATCCTGGCAATCAGCGCCTCGGCTATGTGCGCCAGCAGCTGCACCCGTATCAGCAGAAAACCAGCCTGATCGAGTATGCCGAGAATGCGGTGCCAGAAATCAAAATCATCCAGCAGGAGATGCACCATATCGAAGAAAAACTGAGTTCTGCTGATGACAGCGAACAGACCCGGCTGCTGCGTCGCCTCGGCGATTTGCAGACAGAATTCGAACACCTCGGCGGCTATGAGATCAAACACCGGGCCGAGAGCATTCTCAGCGGGCTGGGATTCAGCACTAAACGCTTCAACGACCGTTTCGCCACCTTCAGCGGCGGCTGGCAAAGTCGGGCGGAGCTGGCGCGAGTGCTTACCGCCCGCCCTGACATCCTGCTCCTGGATGAACCGACCAACTACCTCGATGTGCCGGCAGTGGAATGGCTGCGGGAATACCTGAAAAGCTTCACCGGCACCATGCTGCTGATTTCACACGACCGTTTCCTGCTTAATGCTCTGACCCGGGTGACCCTGGAAGTGATGGGCGGGCATGTGACCCGCTATCCGGGAAATTACAACAGCTATATGCAGGAACGGGAAGCACGCCACGACCAGCTCCTGGCCCAGAAGCGCAATGTCGACCGCAAAAAAGAACAGCTTGAGCGCTTTATCGACCGTTTCAAAGGCAAAGCCACCAAGGCCTCACAGGCGCAAAGCAAGCAGAAACAGCTGGACCGGCTGGAGGATATCGAAGTGCGTTCCATCACCGTCCGGGGACCGAAAATCCGCCTGCCCCAGCCGCCGCGTTCGGGGCAGGAAGTGGTCCGGCTGGAGCAGCTCTGTTTTTCCTACGATGGCCGCACTGAAATCATCAGCAATCTTGATTTGCGCCTGGAGCGCGGGGAGCGGGCTGCTTTTATCGGCCTGAACGGCATGGGCAAGACGACACTGCTGCGTCTGATGGCCGGCAAACTCACCCCTGGTGACGGCAAAGTCGTGCTGGGGCATGGCGTGGAACTCGGTTATCAGTCACAGGATTACGCGGATACCCTTGATCCTGAACGTACCGTCTATGACACCGCCAAGACCTACGCCGCTGAGCGCAGTGAGGCGGAAATCCGCCAGCTGCTGGGTGGATTTGGTTTCCACGGTGACGAGATCGATAAGAAGGTGCAGGTCTTGAGCGGCGGTGAAAAAGTCCGCCTGGGGCTGGCCCGGCTGCTGCTCCGCCCCCTGAATTTTCTGCTTCTGGATGAGCCGACGACCCACCTTGACATCTATGCCCGCGAGGCCTTGGAAGAAGCCCTGAGCGGCTATCAGGGCACGCTCTGCCTGGTCAGCCATGATATCGAATTCGTTAAAGCGGTCGCAACTACCATCTTCTACTTGCATCCCGGCGGCATCACCCGTTATTACGGAAATTATGAATATTTCCGGCAGAAACTGGCCGAGGAGGAGGCTCTGAGCAGCCAGACTGCGGAGTCGGACAACGGCAAGCTCCCCCCGGCAGTATCCTCTTTCCCAGTCCCACCGCATAAGCAGGACTCTGTGCCGGGCGCACCGGCAGTGAAAAGCACGCCGGAGAGCAGCAGTTCATCCGGCAGCGACCGCCGGCAGCGGCGGCGGGAGGAAGCGCAAATCCGCAATGAGATCAGCAAGCTCAAACGTCCGCATGAAATTATTGTCGAGGAGGTTGAGACGCTGATGGCTGCATTGGACCAGGAGCAGAGCGAAATCTACGCCGCGATTGCCGCCGCCGCACCAAATACCGACTTTGCGGCTCTGAACCGGCGGCTGGGGGAAATCCGCAAGGAAATGGATAGCCAGACCAACCGCTGGGAAGAAGCAGCCGAGAAGCTGGAGAAGCTGACTGCCGAGTGCGAATGCCGCCTGGCAGAACTCTCAGGCGGAATGTAAAGCCGGAGCATTGTTACGCGCTGCTACATTATTTGGCGTGCCGCAGATAACGCTTGAATACAGCATAAATATCGGGATTTTTGAGTACGTGGGCGAAGCCGCAGACCGACAGATGCACCGCGCCGCCGGACAGCATGGCCCGCAGCTCCCGCTCCACCAGCGCCGGATTTTTCTCCGGGAAGTTAGAGAGCGGGGTATTGTAGTAGCCGATGAAATGCACTCCGCCGGGATACTGGCTGATGCGCTGCGAGTAAGCGCGGATTTTCGCTTCCGGCCAGGGGAAATACCAGGCCGCGGTCTCGGCGCAGAAATCCAGGCCCAGTTGCCGCCCATAGAGCGGTTCGGGCAGGAATGCCGGATAGAGGTGGGCGAAAGTCAGCATTTCGGGGCGCTGAGCTTTGATATGCGCGATCATTTCCCGGTAGAAAGAAACCAGCTGTTCCAGGAAAAATGTCTCTTCCTGGTTCAATCCTGAGGCAGCGGCCGGCTGATTAGTGCGGCAGTACTCTTCCAGTTTGGCCTGACAGTCCTGGCAATGGCAGCGGCGGAAATTCATAAATCCGACGAAGTCGAAAGCGATGCCGGCATAGTCAGGGTTGGCACACATCTCGCTGAGATATTCCTGGCACATCTGCCGTACCGCCGGACTGCCCAAACAGAGCAGACGGGTTGGCAGGACATCAGGCAGATACTTGCCGGTCGAGATATCAAAAGGCGGCTCACCACCGTGATGCGAGGGCAAGTCCGCACCCTCGGCTTTGTCAACCCAGCGGAATTTATGCAGCGCTTCCTGGCTGGCAGACATCACCTGCAACGGAGCCTCCTGATCCGGACGGCGCTGCTTCCAGAGCGAATGCTGCGGCACCAGACAGGGATAGGCGCGGATACCATATTTGCGGGCCAGAGCGAGCTGCTTCGCATTGCCGTGGCTGACTACCGCATCCGTGACCCCCAGAGCTGCAGATTTTGCGACCATCTCCTCGGTCTGGGGCAGGCTCCAGGCAAAAAAACGGTCGAATTTCTGTTCCGGGAATATACATCCGGCCAAGAATAAACAACTGATTGGCAGGATAAAAAAGAGTCTGTTTTTCATGATGTTCAGGTTCCTGGGTGATGAAAAAACATTCCTGGACGAGCAGTCCGGAGTCCCAATCTCTATTGCCTTGGCGGCAGACTGTCGCCACAGGCCACCGCCAGGGCGGCGTAGTCGCCAATCTTATCCTGCAATGCTGCAGGTACGATCCGGCAGCAGGACAGGGATAGCGGCAGCGCTTCAGCCTGCAGCGACTGCTCCATCGCCGGTCGCAGCAGCGCCTCAACCCGGCTGAAAATCCCGCCAATGACAATGCACTCGGGATTCAAGATATCCACCAGCATCGCCAAGCCGCGCCCCAGATATTCGCCGCTGCAGCGGAAGACCTCTCTGGCTTCTGCATCACCTTGCAGTGCGAATTCGGCCAGCCGGGCGGTACTGAGCATCGGCAAATCGGCCGGTTGCGGACACCACGCCGGGGGACGCCCGAGCTGCTGCAGCTCACGGGCCCGAATCTGCCCCAGCTGAGCCAAACCGCCACCGGAGCAGAAACCTTCGAAAGCACCGGCCTTGCCATATCCGACCGGACCCCAGGGGGCCAGACGGAGATGCCCGCACTCGCCGGCCTGGTCATTACTGCCGCAGTACAGCCGCCGGTCAAGAATGAGCCCTG
>JAAZIZ010000095.1 GCA_012800565.1 Lentisphaerota bacterium | reverse complement strand
GGGCCAGGAAGACCATGCATCGGGCCAGTCTGCGGGTGCCCGCCAGCGAGAGGCTGCCAAAGAGCAGCAGTGCCAGCCAGATACCGCAATTGAGGGCGAAATCCTGGAGGCGTCGCCGCCAGGACAGGTGGTGTTTTTGGGGGTCTGAAATAGAGAATAAATCAGCCAAGACGAAGCTCTATGGTTATGCACAGCTGCGGGCAGTGCGGCGCCTAAGACATTTCTGCCAGCCGTCGCTGGAAGAGAAGAAAACGTTTGCGGGGCGGCAAGCAGTCGGCTACTGTTCCGATGGCGGAAAACCCCGACTGCCAGCGTTCCTGCAGGAGCGGCACCAGGTCATCGAAGGGTTGTTCAGATATATCCAGCCAGTACAGTTCAGCCGGGACAGCGGCGAAGTTGTCAGGAGTCAGGACTACCAGCACCTGGTCATCAATTTGGCAGAGCGCCTGTATGCCCATTGCCGGATTGCGACGGCAGGCCTGTATAATGGCTGCAGACACCTGGTCCGGCGCGATGATGATATCCTGAAAACTAAAAAAGAGATATTTGTCCATTTCCATGGTGCGGGTCCTTTTACGGAATGTCACCCTTGATTGCAGAGGGTGTGAGCCGACCTGGCTATTCGAGAAGCAGTTCGCTGCCGGGGCGGAGGGCGGACAGGCGCTGGACGTGCGGTACCAGATCGCTGGGCTCGACGGCCAGGCGGGGGGAAATTTCCAGCTTGAGCGGCGCCTTGCCGTCCTGCTGGCAGGGCACCGTCACGCCGGCCTCTTGCAGCCAGCGCAGACTGCGGGCCAGCAATGCCTCCCGACAGGTCTGCGGCGAGTCTTCACCAGTGGCATTTTTAATGGGCGCGAACTGTTCTTCCCGGTCGGTGGCCAGGATCAGCGGATTTTTAGCCAGGGTGATTGCATCAAAGAGGAAGAATTCCAGCTTGATGGCATTGGGCTTTGCGGGAGTTACTACACTGCCGTCAGCAGCGATGCAAGGCACCTTCTTGTCGGCCCGATGGGGTTGGAAGTCAGGCTGGTCAGCCGTCAGGCGCTGGATGAAATCACAGTTCAGGATATGGATGGCCGGGCTGCCGGCGCGGAACCGCAATTGCTGTTCGGAGTCAGTCTGCTGCAGCAGTTCCAGAGGCATGTCGCTGTATTCCACTATCATGGTTTTGCCGTCCAGGAGGCAAAAATGGCCCAGCTTCTCCATGCTGTCGCGTTTGATCAGAGCCCGGCTGCTCATTTCCGAAGCCTTAATCTCGTGCAATCCCAGGAACAGCGGGTCGAAGAGGGTGACCAGCGGGTTATCGACCTGCCAGTATGAGAGGTAGCGTATCCCTCGCCGTTGCATATCCTGCAAAGCACCGGAGTCATGCAGGGCGGCAAAGCTGCCGCCGTGTCCATTGGCTGACAAGGCCAGGGAGTCTTTTTCGGCCAGCAGTGCTTTGCCTTGGAAGTCAAAAGCCGGCAGCATTCCCTGCTGCAAAAAGAAGACATTCTTCGGTTCCAGGCCAAAGAAAGCGTGCTGTTCGAAGAATTGCCGGGTAGGCAGATCATTGGCCGGGCTGGTCATTATATACCAGGGGAACACTATTTGATATTTCTCCTGATAGCGGGCAATTCCCTCAGCAAAGAACTGGAACAGTGAGGCCTGCCGCAGGGGGGTAAAAGAAAAGGTCCCCTTCGGACCGTCGAATCCCAGCCGGGTGCCCTGGCCGCCGGCAACCGTGAAAGCAGCGACCATGCCGCCTGAGAGCAGCTGCCGGCCGCGCTCACGGGCATCGGCATACAGTTTTTTTTCTGTTTCATTTCTGGGTTGCAGAGGCAGATACGGCGCCGGCTGCAGTTGGGAAAAAGGAATCGGCTGCTGCTCATTACCAAGAGCCTGCCTGACCCAGGACATGATTTTAGTCCAGTCCTGGGAGGTAATCTGGCTGGAGAGGTTTTGCCGCTGGGCCGGGGTGAGTTCGTCCCAGAAGCGCAGCAAATGGCTTTGCCCCACAGGAGCGAGAATTTTCAACAAGTCTTCTTTTTGCATATCTTCGCGTTTCCTTGTTTACAGCGCACCAGCGCTGGTCGAGAAAGAATCAGCCCGAACCGAAGCATAATATAATGCCTGGTTCCCGGATTTGAGGTTATTTGGCCTCGATTGGCACCAGTTCCACCTGGTCGAGCCAGGCTGTGCCGGTGGAATTCGGGCATTTGAATTCGATGTACGGCACGGATTTGGCGCCGAAATCGTCCGGGATGCTGATGTTGGCTTCCTGTCTGAGCCAGGGGATGGTACCGCGCAGGGCCGGGCGGATGGGGTACTGCGGTTTGCCGTTGCCCATGTCGAAACGGATAAAGAAGCCGCTGTTGTCTTTGTCCGTGATTTCCACACCATCCAGGCGGACATAGAAACTCAGTTTATATTGCTTTCCGGGTTGCAGCTGGGGTACGCGCTGCACGATGCTGCGTGCATCACCACTCAGGCGCACCGAAGCATTGCGGGTGCGGTAAATGCCACGGTCTTGCTGAATGGCTGTGTTCGCAGCCCAGGCACCCAGAAAACGCTTGCCGGTGACAGGAGCGGCAAAATCGCCGTTTTTGATTTCCGACTTCGGGAGCGGCTCCTGGAAATGCACTACTCCGCAGCTTTCGGCATCCTGTTTCACGAATTGCGTCCAGACATAGTATGGCACATTGAATTTGCTGTCGTCAGTCAGGACCCGGCTGCGCGAGAAATTCGCCACCATTTGCTGGCCTTGGAGTTCGGGCATGGACTGGCGCGGGATGCGGATTTCCGCGATCCACTGTTTGCCGGGCTCCTTGGTAATGCCGGCTTCGAATCCGCTGTTCCATTCTTTCCCCAAATGTCCTGGGCTCTTGCGCAAATCTGTGCGGCAGCCGCTGCTGCCGATCATAAACTGATAGACAATTCTGGACTGGTGGTTTGCCGCCAGGAAGATTTCCACCACGTTATCTTTCCAGAGTTCGATTTCATCAAACTGCCGCTGTACTTCCGCCATGGCTTCGGTATTTGGTTCCTCACAGATGAAAGCGAAGTAGAAGAACTGCTGATCGTGCAGCATCTTGATGCGGGTGTGCACTTCTGCAGGCTCATCTTCCTTGACAGTATTGACGACGCGTGGAATCAGGCCAATCCAGGGTGCATCCTGCCAGTCAGCCTCATCCAGCTTGCCATCCGGGATGATTTCGGTTTTGGTTTCCGGCATGACGGTTTTCCAGGCGCTGATGTCGGAGATGGTCTTCTGGTAATGCGCGAAACCATCTTCGACGTGCTGCCAGAGCTCGGTGCGCATGAATTTGACTCTGGCCGCGGCCTTCGGGACTGCTGCGGTTTTCTGTTCCGCCTGGTCCAGCAGTGCAGTCAGACGTGCGCATTCTGCCGGAGAGAATATCTTGGTCCAGACTTCATGCAATGATGGCAGTGCAGTTTTGGGGCCTTCCGGGGTATCGTAGAAATTGGTCAGGACGTCCTGGATCCAGTGTTTTTCCAGCGAGTCAAAGAATTCCAGCATTTCCTGTTCGGCCGGTCCGTACATCAGGCGGCAGTATTCCTGCAGCAGTGCATCGACATCAGTATCGTTATCCCACATCAGCTTTGAGAATACATAGTAATTCAGATGCCTGAACAGCCAGACATCCGTTTCGGCTTCATAGAAAGCGCCGAAAATATGCGGCGCCTGGCGCTTGAAATAACTGGCGGTGGCCCGAGGCGCGACATTGGGGATGCCCGGCAGCATAGAGCCGATTTTGGTAGGATATGTCCACAGGTAGAGTTTGGCGCCGAGCTTATTCTTCCAGGCGGCCACCAGTGCGTCATCCTTGTCCTTGTTGGGGCCGAATTCACGCCAGGGGCCGGATTGGGCGAGCATGACGATGATATTGTCGGGCAGGTCCAGGGTGGGGATAGGGCGGTAGACATCGTAGGCCATGGTGGTTACATAGCCGGGGATGTTGTTATCTTTCAGGCGTTTGGCGATGTCGCAGTACCAGGACCAGATGAAATCGCTGGTCTGCTGCGGGTCCTTGGACTGGAAATAAGGCCGGCAGCCGTCACATTGGCAGCGGGCCATGGCGTCATTTGGCATCAAATTGAAAAACGGCGCTTCATGATGATTTGCCCAGCTGCGAGGGAGGCCGCGGTCCTTATGGGATTTGCCCAGCAGCAATGCCTCGGCATCCAGATAAATCTCGTTTTTCAGTCCGGGAGCGGA
Organism: Lentisphaerota bacterium; assembly: GCA_012800565.1. GTDB lineage: Bacteria > Verrucomicrobiota > Lentisphaeria > Oligosphaerales > Oligosphaeraceae > JAAZIZ01. The sequence continues at coordinate 2,477 of JAAZIZ010000095.1, read as the reverse complement.
AAAACAGACATGTCCGTACACGGAATCGCTGCGGACTCCGCCGGTACCGTCTTCGCGGGTGCCATTTGCTCTCAAGGCAAAATATTCCGGGTGTTCTTTGGCGAAACGCTGTGGCAGTTGCAGTCCGTTAATACCGTGGCAGTTCGGGATGCGGCGGGTATTTTGCCGCAACTGCAGATTTGATTCGCGGCTGATATCGGCCGGTTCCAGGCCGGGATAGAGGTATTTCCCCTTTCCGAGCTGCACGGTGTAGATGCTGCGGTACTGGTTATCGGGACGGTCAGTCAAGTCAATATCCGGCAGAGCGAAATTCTGGTATTCCGGCACCACGGTGCCGATTTCTCCCGGGAAATAATAGCGCACCCCCAGGAATCGTTCCAGGAATTCGTAGGTTCCGAACAAGGTCGCCCGTTCATAATATCCGGTTCGTTTTCCCGGCCGGCCATTTGGATCATCCCGCCCGATAATCAGACAGTAATTGGGGAAAGTTTTGATATAGTATCCGTCCCGGTCCAGGGCATTCAGGTCCAGGCCGTGCTTGGCAGCCAGCTCTTGGTCACCGAGAATAATTGCCGGCACGCTGCCCGAGGCCACGGTGACGGGCTTGATGTCGCAATTGAACGCCTGCGACAGCCTCAGAGCGACTTCCTCCGCCGCATATTTTGCCACCGGCGATGCCTTGCCGGGATATACGACCTCCACCGTGGGCTGTCCCTGATGGCACAGTGAGAGTCTGCTTTCCTGTCCTACGCGGATGCTTCGCGGACTGACTGGATTCAGGGTGAAACGCTCCCCGGCGGCCCAGAGCAGTCCCGGCAGCAGCAGCATAATGCAGAACTGATATTTTGACAACATCGCCATTCTCCTTGATAAGTGTTGGCATCTTAGGGATATATGAACTCAGGAGTCGTTAAAAATCAAGTTTTTATTTTCGGAAAAGATTTTTTGTTTTTCTTGACAAGACCTTGATATATAGTATATTAAACCAAATAAATCCTGGTCCTGCCTGCGCTGTATTTTGTGGTGCGGGTTGGAAAAATACATTAAACTCTCAAGTGCGTCTTGTCAAGCTGCTTGAGCCTTACCACTACAACGGGAATAACATGCAAAAACGCTTCGCCCATGAAAATTTTCCTCCGGAGATACAAGCCAAAGCCGACCGTATGAATCTGGAAGAGAGTCAGGTTCCCGCCTATACTCTTCCGGCCATACTGCCAGCCGGTGTGCAGAACGGTATTGATTTCCAGACCCGGGCACGGCCATTTTTGCTCGGTCTGCTGGAAAAATATCTGTATGGTGTGGTCCCTCCGCATTGCCAGGAATTCCGGTGCGAATTGACCGCGGAACAGCGGGACGCTTTTGCCGGCTTGGCTACCAGGCGGGAATTCACCTTGCATTGCCGGCAAAATGGACTGCACCGGGCCTTGAATCTGCTCGTGTATCTGCCTAATCAGGTCTCCCGGCCGGCAGCGGTGTTTCTGGGCTTGAATTTCGCAGGCAATGCTGCCTGTTCCACGGACCCCGATGTGATCTACCAGAAGCCGGATTTCTATCCCTCACTGGGGACGATCCGCTATGCCGACTCCAGGGCAACCGAGGCACAGCGCGGGACGCAGGCCAGCAGATGGGAATTCGAGCAGGTGCTCAAGCGCGGCTATGCTGCAGCCACGATGTGCTACTATGATGTCTATCCTGATCGCCCGGATGGTTTTGAGAACAGTATCATGCGCCTGTTCTATCAGCCCCAGGAATGGTCCTCGCCGGAACGCAACAGCGGTGCCATCAGCGCCTGGGCCTGGGGCATCAGCCGGGCTATCGACTGCCTGCAGACTCAGCCGGAAATCGATAGCCGCCGGATCATCGTGCACGGGCATTCCCGACTGGGCAAGACCGCGTTGTGGGCGGGCGCCAATGACCAGCGCATAGCCTTGACAGTCTCGAATTGTTCCGGCACCTGCGGGGCTAAATTGGCCAAACGCATCTACGGGGAGAATTATGAGTGGATACTGGCCTGGAATCCGCATTGGCTGCGGGGAGATTTCAGTCGCTGGAGTGGACGTGAAAACGAGATTCCGGTCGATCAGCATCAGCTGCTGGCCCTGGTGGCGCCGCGGTTGCTCTATATCGCCAGCGCCAGTGAGGACGTGTATGCCGACCCGAAAGGCGAATTCCTCGCCGCGCAGGCTGCATCTGAGGCATACGCTCTGTTTGGCTCGGCAGGCCTGGAGGCAGCAGAGCAGCCCGCGCCCGGCCAGCTGTCCTGCGGTGATATCGGCTACTATCTGCGGCGTGGCGAACACGCGGTGACCCCGGAGAACTGGCAGGCACTTTTGGAATACTGTGACCGTAAATTGGGATGACAAACCGTCTGGCCCATAAATCCAGCAAAAACAGGTAATCTTGAGGCCGCCGGGTCGGACAGGTCGGACAGGTCGGTCGGGTCAGACGGGTCGGACAGGTCGGACAGGTCGGACAGG
>JAAZIZ010000094.1 GCA_012800565.1 Lentisphaerota bacterium | reverse complement strand
GCTGTCCAATGCCACTACGCCGAATGCCACTACGCCGTTTGTTGAGATTAATGGGAGCAAGTTTCCGGCGGTGGTGTTTACGAAAAATGGCCGGGCCGCGAAAACCTGCCATCTGTCTCTGATTGAGGCGGTAGTCCCGGCCGGGGCAGCTGCTCCGCAGCTGCTGAACAACAGCTATTGCCGGGTACTGACTGTCAGCCAGTACACCGGCAAGGTCGACATCAAGCAAGTCAACAAGCCTTTACCGCAGTGAGGTCCTGTATGCCCAAACATCATCCATTCACTATGGTTGAAATACTGCTGGCGCTGGGCGTCTGCGCCATCGGCATCTGCAGCGTGATGGTGCTCTTCCCCATCGGCGCCAACGCCTCCCGCGATGCCTCCCTGGAGACCTATTCGGCCAATGCCGCCGATCAGCTGCTGCATTATCTGAAATATCAGATTACCGACAGCCAGGCCAACTGGGACACCTACATTGCGCAAATCCCCGACGCCAAGCCAGCCGACCCTGAGACGCTGGTACCGGAGGCCCCAGCGGATTGGACTGCACTGCCCACCGATTTGGGCAGCAATATCTTCAAGCACAGCACAGCTGGCATTTATCAAATCATCAATGACCGGAACAGCACCCCTGCTGTCGCAAATACTGCCACCATCGACTCCCGCATGCTGGTCTATCTCTGGCGGGACCAAGTCACGATCAGCAGCGTCGACATTCCTTATGACGTCGACATTCCTTATGACACTGCAGTGAGATTGCTGCTGGAGGCCACCTGGCCTGCGGAACTGCTCTATAATGCCCGGCAGAAAAGCGTTTTCGTGCTGGAAGTATTCAAGCCGGCATTCAACTGAGGGAGCATAGCGATGAAAAAAAATACACCGACAACAAGCCGGTTGCGGCTCTTCTCCCTGGTCGAGCTGATGGTCGCGATGGGGATGCTGGTGGTGATGATGGGCTTCCTGTTCCAGTTCGTGATCGGAGCCCAGCGCATCTGGAGCGCCAGCAACCGCAATGCCTCCACCTTCACCGACGCACAGCTGGTCTTCAGCCTGCTCGAACGGGACCTACATAACGCGATCTTCCAGTGTTCAGAGGAATTCCCCGGCCGCGGCATCCCGATGTATCAGGAAAATGACAGCGGTAACCTGAAAAGATTCTTCCTGGTCTCCACCACTGCCGCCCCCGCCACCAGCGGCACCGCCGCGCAAAACAGGGTCGGCTACTATCCGATCCTCTACAGCCTGGAGCTTGATACCGGGGCTGCGCCTACCCCGCCTTTCCCAAGCACGCCTTTTATCCTGTATCGTGATGTCTTGGACCGGGAATTCGTCAGCGCTGACAGTTACAAGTCTTTTGCTTATTTCGGCAGCGCGGCTTCCAGTCTGCCGACTACCTGGTGCTCAAACCCCAGCCGCAAGGAAATACTCTGCCGGAACATCAAGGCTCTGACCCTGGCCGCCCTGCCGATTCCTGACAGCGCAGGCAAATTCCCCAGCAAGCCCCGGGCGGTAAAACTCACCCTGACCCTCTATGAGCCGAATCTGGGCGCCAACGAGTCGAGCGCTTATCCGGAGCGCGTCTTCAATAAAATCATCTTCCTGAAATAAGTGCTTGTCCCCGGGAGGGCAACATAGATGAAAAAAAGCACCCGCCATATCCGGCCCAACGAGCGCGGCTCAGCCATTCTGCTGGCTTTGGGCATCCTCTCCTTGGCACTGATCCTGGGCATGGCCTTCGCCTTCACCGCCCGCACCGACCGGCAGATCGCCCAGGTCTCGGCCGACACCGTTAAAGTGCGCCTGCTGAGCGAATCCGCCTTGGAAAGAATGCTCGC